>NZ_JBHZDH010000053.1:0-37395 GCF_042755925.1 Lysinibacillus sp. NPDC059133
CAACAGCTTGTAATTTTTCTTCTGCACTAAATTTAGCCATAGAAAAACTGCACCTCCAATTGTTAGATTGTGTCTAACAATTGGGGTGCAGTTCACTTGTTAGATGTGGCTTCTCAAATATTTGTAAATTAAATTGTTTCTTCTAGGCTTGTACATTTTGTTTTGTAATTATAGAATCTATAAGTTTCACGGGATAAATAATATAATGACATGATACAATTTTTAGTAATAATTAATCCAAGAACTAATATTACGCCAAAAATAGCGCCCATTGTTGCAGAACTATCATTTCGTCTAGAAAAAACTGATTCCAATACTGCTGTAAATGCAACAACGCTTATACCAGCAGAAGCTGCACCCAACAAAGGTTTTACAGAGTTATATCTAGTTATGAATAGTATGATTACTACTAACAATATTAAAGCAAATAATTCAGCGACAGAGTTATTTACAACGCTTATCAGGAAAAAGGATATTACAGTGACAGCTATTAAAGACCAACCATAAATAACGGAAGCTTTCAATTTTTCTTCTTCGGTTTCAGCTTTAAAAATATGATTTAATACCAATTTAAAAACCATTCTAAAACACCTCCTAAAGTAACGATAATAATAATGAACATAATAAATTATACCTATAAATTTAATTATTTCCATATAAATTTACATATAATAAATGAGACTACTACAATGATAATGGTTCTATGAAAGGAGGCTTTCGTTTATTTTTAGAAACACACGTACAGTGAACTAATGTAAGAATAAAAATAGCCCTCACTTCTTTCAAGTGAAGGCTGCATACGTCATTATTCAGTAGTAATTGCCTGTTTCTTTATCTGTAAATATATCAAGATTTGACAATTGTTTTTGTCACCTCTTTGCCCCTTGTTATACCCCTCTGCGAAATAGCCAAATGAATATCCCAATTTTTTAAAATCACCCTTACAAACCTTGATATACCTAGGAATCAAAAAACATGAACGCTTATATATATCGTGAGCGTTCATGCTTTTACCCTCTTTCATATGTATTCGGAAAGGTTCTTATCGCAAGGTTTTGAGTCATAGTTAATAATGTTTCGATTTCACCTTTTTTCACTTTTAGCTAAGAATAAATGCAAATAATACGGCCGTGTCTTTTTGGAGAATAAGATAACTAATCACAGTTGTCTGTTTTTTTTATGTACTTTTTACTCAATATTACCTAGAATGGTAATATCGAGGGAGGATTTTACATATGAAGAAAAAATTAATTTTTAGTGCAGCATTAGTATTAAGTTTAGGTTTGGCTGGTTGTGGAGAAGACAAAGCTAAGGAAGAGCCACAAAAAGAGAATGATACTAAAACTGAAGAACCACAAAAAGTTCTAGCGAAAACAGTAGATGACGTAATGAAACATTTTAAAGATAATGGTCTAGAACTAGGAGAAGTTTCAGATTTACCAAAAGATGAATTTGGAAACATCCGAAAAGAAGGTAAACGCATTTTAATTCCTTCTCTTGGTGATGATTCAGGTGGTCGATTATTTTTATTCGATAATGAAGAAAGTCTAAAAAAAGCAAAGAGTTATTATGATGAATTAGGAAATTCAGGTCCTATGTTTTATTCTCACACTCATCAAAGTGGCATGTTTTTATTACAAATGAATGGTGATATGGAAGATCATGAATTTGCTAAGTATGCCGCTTCACTTGAAACAGCTGTAAAAGGTTCTACAAACATTGAAATCAAAGAAGAAAGCAAAGCAAATAAAGCAGATAATTTAACAGAAGCAAATGTTGGTGAGGTAGTGAAAAATGATTTTGCAGGTACATATACAATCACTGATCTATTTGAAGCACCAACTGAAAAACATAAAAGTGCTGATGTTGAATTTTCAATCGATGGAATGAAAACAGCTAAACTAGTTGCAGAAAATCCTGAACTAATTGAAACTGCTGCTGAAACAAATGTACTTATCCTATCTATAACAGGAGAAAATTTATCCGACGATACTGTTGATTTCCACCCAAGCACATCTAAAATGATCACTGATACAAAGCGTCAAATTGATTCAAATGTAATGATTTCCCATTTTGAATCTGAATTTATTGGTAAAGTAATTCAAAAAGGTGAGGTTATTTTTGATTTAGGAGAAGAAGGTTTAGAAGGTGTCAAAGAATTAAAATTTGTATTTGATAGTACTTCAAAAGATAACAGATTTGTTGGAGAAAAAGTAACAGTAGTTGTACCAGTAAATAAAAAATAAGTTACTCAAAGGAGGTTAACCCCTCCTGCTCCAAATAATATCACGTATAAAAAAGTGCTTAGACGATTTGGTTATACAAATATTGCTTTATTAATTCCCAGTACAATCATAATAATTAGAATCCATCAACTTTAGATTATGTATTAATTGCGCTGTACGGAATCGCAATCTTAATTCACATCATAAGACTTACTCTATTTATGTTAAAGCGAGGTGAGTAAATGGAATACAAATTTGGATCAACTGAGGAACTTCTAGAATTTTTGAATGAAGAATTGCTATCTGCAGCAGAAGCATCGCATCTGAGGTATTGGAAATATCGAAAGTTAGGCTGGGGAAATTAGTAAAAGACGGAAAGTTACTAGCGAATGCGTTTATTACTTAAATATACACGACGTTGTACTTCAATAAAGACTGGATCATTCGTACCACCACTTGCTTTAGGTAGTGTTGCCTCAATACCATACATAGCTGTTTTAGCCCCAATGTAACTGTTGTTGTCGACATTTGCTACTGGCTGCCTAGCTTTCTCAATCGTTTCAACCATCCAACGATAATTCTCAATCCACTGATGTAAATTCTCTTTTTTAACTGTCGTTTGCCCTTTTAACATAGTTTTGCCCTCCTATGTGTTATAATGCTGTTATCTGACTAGCCTAAATAGAAGGGCATAAACCAATTCTTAGCTGTAGCGTGTGCAAACGCTGCGGCTTTTTTATGTTATAATCTGGTTAAAAAGGAGTTGTTTCTAATGTACGAATATAAGTTTGTAAAAATTGAGTTTAAAAAAATAACAGGCAGACCTACCGAAGATTATCGAGAAGTAATTAAAAATCACGCAAAAGAAGGTTGGAGATTTATTCAAATCTTAACTCCTGATTTCACTTCTGCACCTGGGTTAGGTACTTACCATGAACTAATTTTCGAAAGACCACAAAATACATAAATCTATTTTTCAGGCTATAAACTATACAAACATAGCTACCACGTCATATTAATAGTAATGTAAAGCTAATTTAGCCTTACACCTCCGAATTTTGTTACTAAGGGTCACTCCTATCCCAAGTGACCCTTTTTTATTGTCTTATCTCACAAAAAAATATTTTTTAATACCTGTAGCTGAATGGTTTAACACCCCACTCCTTCTCTACAGCTAACATATTATATATTGTAGAAAGGAGGGATACTTTATGGGATACTATGGAAATGTTGGTGGCATAAATGAAGGTTGCTATTACGGTGGCGGTAATCGTAATGGTTCATCATTTGCCTTAATTGTTGTTCTATTTATACTTCTAATTATTATCGGCGCTACTTTCATGCATAGAGAGTATTAACATTTTTCCGATTTAAGGGTCGCCCTCCCAGCATGGTGACCCTTTAATAGATTCGTTCCTGAAAATGTTCAGCAAATTAATTAATACACAACATGTACATTGCCATCCTCACTGATTTTTACAGGCTGACCATCTACATCATCAAAATATGTCATTCCAAAACCTTCGATATATTCGCAATCACCATAGTTGTATTTGTCCCCATATCGCTTTTTACTAACTTTCGCAACTTAAAGGCTCGTTATATTGTTTGTTCAATCTCCTCTAGTTCCCATTCCGTTAATTCTCGCTTTTTGTCGTGAAATTGCTCTTCTTTCCATTCTCGAATCTTCACTAAATGTTCAGGCAACGTCATCGCTGTCCACTTCATATTTCCACGATCTTTTAACATAACAATCACTCTCCTCTCGCTAATCAGGAACGTACGTTTGTATACGTGTTAGAACCGTCGTTTGGTTTTGGCAAGAAAAAATTATGGGAATAGAAAAAGACCAGCCCGGCTAAATTAGCTTTGCTAGTCTCTTAATATATGCTGTGTTTTCAACTTCTGTTTAATGCATAGTCCAATTTAACCACTTTTTTCTCTCATCTATCCTATTAAGGATTTCTTATAAAGTATACCTCTAATTATCAAATATACGAATAATACATAGTAAAAAAAGCCCAGGTACTTAATAAAAATTCATTCCATACAAGATTCAGAAATACATACATTAATTTTTTAAATTTTGCTATTGCTACTTCCAACTTTTCAACGTGAGTTTGTCTTTCATTATCGGATGATGAATATTGGAATGCATTAACCTCATTTCTTACATTTGAGTTTAACTCTATAAATTCATTTTTATCTACTTGATTATATAATAAAGCACTCTCAGAACCTGAATGATTTTCCATTAAACTTCATTGTTATTGTTAGCCATGTACTCACTCTCCTATCAGGCTATTACTCCACCCATCAAACGCCAGTTTATTTGCATAAATACGCTCTACTGTTGCGATTGGACCATGCCAAAAAATTTCGGGGTTCGATGCCTGCTATTAATACGTAGAGTGTGTAAAGGTCCTCCACATGCTTGATGACTAGCTTTGGTGGTGTTGTTTTTTGGGGGATTTTTTCGTTTGTTTGTGTAAAGCTTGAGAAATTCATTCGATTCACTCAATAATCCAACAATCAAATTGGCATAAAGTTGGATTGTATCTGTTAATGGATAATGGTACATTTCTAAAAATTCATCAAAGGATAATCCAAGATTTTTATTGGCGCCAATTGCAGCTAGATAAATAACAGCAATTAATTTTTGCTCATCAAAAGCATTCAATAACTCAAAGGAAGCTTCTTCATCGGATTGAGTAATAAGTGTTTCAAGTCCCTTTATTTTCAGTAAATCCTCAAATAAACTCGATTCTAATAGGCCTGTATCATAACCTTTTTTCACGGCAGCGTTCGTTAAAAAGGCTGGGTGTACTTTCGAGTTAATAAATCGCTTTTCAAATTCACCGTCAACTTCTACAACTTCTACTTCTTTTAACTCGACCTTTTGAATTTTCATGTGATTCTCCTCCATCTATTCAAAAATAAAAACACCTCCAATTCGGAGGCGTTGGTTTGGAATAAAGTTTGATTAAAAGTAATTCTAAAAACATTTTTTATAGTAAATGAAAAGAAAGCATATTATAAATAAAGATTAATCAACATGCTTTTTTTGGTAATTTAGTATTAAATTTTCATAATAAATTTGACGATTTTTTAGTAGCTCTTATTCAACTAAAGCACCCGTTAATTGAATAACAATTGTATTTTTATAGCTAATTCTTTTGGTTTAACGTCAATAGAAGATAACTGGTTTATATCTACGCACATCGGTAGATATGTTCCAGGTTGTCTTTTCTTATCTGTGTACTCTTCACCTTTCCCTGTGCCGAAATCGCCATCCATTATCTCAGCAAGAAAAAAGTATTGAGTTCCATTAAATTCGATTGTTGCAATGCACTTACCAACTTTAACCGTAACACCTAATTCCTCTAACGCTTCTCTTTTAGCTCCTTCTTCAGGTGTCTCTCCATCTTCTATTCCTCCACCAGGAAACACATAATAAACTGAACCTTCTCGAACCCTCTTAATCAGTCCTACCTTTTTATCTTTAATCAAAACTACTGAACCTCGATTTCGCAAATGTATTCCCCCATTTTATATAAACCTTTATTCCAAATCCTGCATCGTTAGTTGAATAAGAAAAAGATGGGATCTCTGTGGAATCCCATCTTTAAGGAAAGCACCCGTTAGCCATCCATGAAGCGCAAAAATCAGCTCTTCACCACAGAAAATGAAAGATGATTAAGTTCTTTCATGGGAGTTTAAGTACAATTCTTCACAAACTCATATTCCTCCACAAAACTCACCTGCAGCTTAACATGGAAAAGGCGATTTCTTAATTAATTTCTATTTGTATTATTTATTTGAATGTGAGGAAAGACCCCGACAAAAATCAGCTCTTCACCACAGAAAATGAAAGATGATTAAGTTCTTTCATGGGAGTTTAAGTACATAAAATGCTGTGCCCAGGTGTTCGATGCTCCTCGACCTTCATCAGGGAACCTTAATTTTTTCTTCTAAAGAAGTTAAATCATTAAATTCAACTAGTGACCTCATAATTCAACACACCCAGTTACAATTCTGCGTTGATACAAAAATACAACTCTATCAACATGTACCAAATTTCTTCAGCCGAAACTGATAACAACACGTGAATTGTAGTTTATAAGTTGAATTTAATTGCTCACGGACTTTATCAATCGTCATGTGCTTACACTTGCGAGCATTGACACAATCTCTTATCTGATTGTATCGATAGTAAGCGTAACGAATAAAGGCGTTGAGCATGTCTCGCTCATACCAATAACGATACTCCTTTGTAGCTGCAACATTGATAATATCTGTATCATATGTCCATGTGCCATCAGTAAGTTGCATCTCTACCACCTCTCTTCATTTGCATATTTATATTTACGTGTTGATTCCAAACGATCATGTACTTCGTTGTGGCATTTAATGCATAAGCATTGTAAATTATTTAGAGTCAATGACAGATGTGGATGAGTCTTTACTTCTTTTATATGATGAACATTTTCGGCTTTGTGATAGCGACCAGCTGTTTACATAACTGACATTCATAGTTATCACGCTTCAAAGCTTCTTGTCGTAACTGCATCCACTCGTTTGATTTATAGAACTTCATAAGCTCACCATCAAGGATATGCTGTATCAGTTCTTGTTTACGTGCTTCTTTAACCAATCTTACTCACTACCTTCCAATCGTGTTGGTAGTTCATCATCTAAGATACTATTAACTAATTTCTTTACTACACTTGGGCCAATCTCATTCATCTTATTTGGTGTTGTATTACCTACCATATCAATTGACAGTACATCAAGCTTGCTAATAGTTTCTTTTCCACATAGTTCGATAAGTGCTTCAACATCTAAACAATCAGTAACCATTGATATTAATACAATTTTTTCTTCTTTTGTAAGTTCCATTGTTCATCCCTCCACAATTCATAGTTAAATGCATAATAAAAAGCCATACCCGATTAGCTAACATCTATTATTTTTTCTTGATAGTGTATACCTATTTTTAACATATTTATTTTTAAACATTTTTCTAACGCATCCTAAGATAAATATCGCAACCCCTTTTGAAAACTATACATATTATAGATTATAGAAAGGAGGGATATTTTATGGGATACTGCGGAGAATTTCGCGAAGAGTGTCGCGAAGAACGTCGCGAACGAAACCCATTCGCTTTAGTCGTTGTTCTATTCATTCTTCTGATTATTGTCGGAACTAGTTTTATGAATAGATGTTATTAATACCCAATACCACCAATGCCGCATATAATGCTCATAACTAGTGTAAGGTAATACTAATTTAACCTTACACCTCCAAATCATTATTAAGGGTCACTATCCTCCGGGTGATCCTTTTAAATTTTCCTCTTTCAATTTCATGCTCAACCTCTCAAGGCAAAAAAAACCACAACATATAGATGTGGCTTTGCAGTGTTGACGTTTCTGCAAACGTCTATTTAGTTGTTATTGCCTGTTTCTTCTGTGTAGCCAATAGGAGAATTAATTTCTGAATCTGGTGATTCAAAATATATACTTATGCTGGCAAAACATCGTTTTCTAGTGCTTCTATTGCTTTTCAAAGCGGTAAGCTAATGAATAAAACACAAATGAGATTAGAATAATATTTTTTAGAAGTCACTTAAAGGATGCGATATAAATTCGAAATATTATCTTTGTTATTGTAGGTTTCTTTGGTTTATTTTTAACTTTCGCTGCATATGATTACTTTAAATTCGGCAAAGTGAATTTGGTAGCAAACATATCAAAAACCACATTAACTCTTTTCTTTATGTTCTTATCTATATGGGCATCAAAAAACAATAAAAAAATCGACCAAGACAGCAATTAAGCATTTTGGTCATTTGTATATTTTTGATAAAATACTTTAGGTATATTTCCACGTTGTGCAGTAATAAGTTTTATTCCACTGCATCTTTTTTACGCTTTAAAAAGTTGTTCTTGGACAGACAGTATTTTCCGTTCCAGTCCTGGTGCTTCTTCACTCGCTCAATGCCTCAACCAAACTGCTTTAATAGCTTAGCGATATATTGGGCAGCATTTTGTTCTGTAGCAACATATCGAGCTCCACCGCTTTTGCTGTAGCAGATTTCGACTCCAATAGAAATACGGTTACCTTTCTTTAGTGCGTTAGGATCGTTGTTTCCACCACCATCACCACAATGAATTCATGCCTCCCATATTATACACTCCTTTTTCTTGCATAATAAAAGCCCTCCACAATCAAATCTGTGGAAGGCCTGATATTAAAGCATTTTATTTAATTCAAATACAAACTCTTGATAAGTTTTAATATTCCCACTTAAGTGAGATTCTTTTTTAGTAAGCTCTACTACTTCATCCACGGCTATATTAATATTCGTCTTTACGGTTTCAGTTCTTGAGCCAGGAGTAACACGTTGTTTTAATTCATTTAACAGCAAAACTCGTTCTTTGCATTTATCCAAATCAGCTTGTACCTTCAATAATTCTTGTTCCCATTCATCGATAAATTCTTGGTACGCTCTGATTTCTGCAATGATGGTTTCTTGACTACTTTTTACTTCTTGCACAGTAATCCTCTCCTTTCTTCTACAAATTCGACAAAAGGAAAGGTTTCCCTCTAAATTTAGACAATAAATTTAACTATAAATCGTATTGAGATTCAGTAACATATACTGTTGCCCATCTCGATTGCTCTCATAGCAAATAATAAAAGCATTCCACAGATGATTGTTGAATGCATAATGTTTAAAATTTTACTCAGTTATAAATCCCCGTACAACGTCCCTATATACACCGTAAAAAACTAAACTTTCAAGATTGAATTGCTCTACTATATTCCATACTTGTTTACCTAATTCATCACTATATTTCATATCATAGTAAATCGCACGTAGCAAACAGCATTATTTGTTCTACTTTAACATTATCTATACCTTTAGTAAGGAATAAGTAATGACCAATGTAGCTATTGTTATCAACCCTGCCTCACTTCTTCAATTGACTCAATCATCCAGCTGTATTCTTCAATCCACTGCAATACATTTTCTCTCGTTACCTTGTTTTGCCTTTTCAACATAGGTTTGCCTCCTACCGTGTGATATAATGATGTCGTGAACACCATCAAAGGGTATAAACCAATTCGAGCTGTAGCGTGTGACGACGTTGCGGCTTTTTCTTAAAAAGGAATGATACTATGAATCAATTAATCCAATCTATCAGCTACATGCCAAGCTTGTAGGGAGTGCCGTTAAATCCCTTGACCTCCATGCAAGCTTGGGTTTCTCAAGGGAGCTGATATTTATGAAAAATCGTTCAAAAGCCTATATTCGCCATCAGAGAGAGCGAATTATTCGAAAGAAATGGGCCATTTTAAAAGACGTTAAGTTAAGAGAAAGTGACTTCATGCCTGTACGTGGCAGATTGAGCAAAGGTAAAGTTCATTGCTCATGTAGAATGTGTCGATACGAGCAGTTTCACTCGATTCCAAAAACTAAACATAAAGCTAAATTAAAAACTATGGAACAGGAAATAGACGAATATGTCTATTTCCTGTTTCATGTCGCTATTCTTTCGTTTTATACTCAAATTGTTCAGCTTCTCCCTTGCGTAACGTTTTTTATAGTATATATTTAGAAGAAACACTTTCTTTTTGTGGAATTTAATAGATGGAAAGGAAAAGATTAAATGATTGAAATAATTTACGATATTCATTCACTTGAAGGTTCTTGTTATATAGAGGTTCTACCTGATCAATATAAAGGTGAATGTTGGAATACTTCTTCTATTTTCTTGACAGAAGAAAACTTTGGATACATTTTGCCTGCTTTAGAGAAATGCTACAAGAAATTTGATTACTTTTCTTTCAATGAAATAGAAATAGACACATGGAGTCTAATTAATATAGAACTGAAAAGTATGAAACAATTTTTAGATAGTAATCCTAATCCTAGTTCATTAAAAGATGTGATAGGCTTTCCTTACAACTATTCTGAGAGAGAGTTTAGAGAAAACTATGATACAAATAGCAAACAACTTATTTCAATGATTACTGAATTTCAATCTTGGATTGAACAAAAAAGTTCATCAACTAAGTTCATTTCTGTTTTAGGGATATAATCAATGATCTAAATAAGTACTGTAAATCATTTATGGTGCTTTTTATGCAACTAGACCTTTGAAACGCACTGCTCTGAGCAGTGCTATTTTTATTTGTGAGGTGTTGTGTTGTGTTACACCCTTTTCATTTGGTGGTGCTGCTGATTGATGAGCCTTGCTTCTACGCTGTTTAATTTCCTTGCGTACTACGTTCATTTAAGATGTACGAGCATTTGAGATAACGGTTAGCAGATGTTTGCTCCTTGTCAAATACCATTTAAAAGTATGATTTGAAAATTTTTTGATAAATATTGTGCAAAAAAATAAAAAGCCTAGGCTCAAAATTATTGAGTACCTAGGCTTTGCTGTTAGTTACTACGTTGTGCAATGATGATTTTTAGTCCTTCAAAATCGCCGCCTGTCAAAGTGCCTTGGTCAAATTTATCTAGCCATGACTTATCAATCAGCTTTTTATCGACAGATTGTTTGATGTAATCACGTACTGCTGCTTTTGTAGTTTCGTTTGTAAATTGCATAATGACATCATCCTTTTCTGTTTGTAGTTGTTTATCTAAACCATTTTTAATATCTAGCTTGAATTGTTCATCTGTGATTCCCATAGTTTGTAAATACGGAAATGGATCATTATGAGTTGTACCACCTAAAGTATCTGCGACCCAACGATGCGTCTTAATACCATTGCCACTACTATCTAGTACAATAGGTATTCCAGCCTCTTTTGCAAGTTCTCTTAGTAACCAAATGTAAGCGGCATAATCCTTTTTAAATTGCTCTTTGTCATTTGTTCGAGCCAACTCTACTTGTGCATAGCTAAGTGGATTACCTATAGGACCACAGCCATATTGCACACGATTAACTGGCGCGACTTGTACGATCCGTCCACCACCGCCTACCCAGTGTGAAGTAAAGGCAGTCGCTTTATTTTGATTCATAAAAGCTAGTTCATTTTCCAAAGCATCCGGTCCATAATTATTCGAATTGCCAGATTCATGAGCAATAACATATTTAATCGCAGTTAAAGCTACGTTGGGCAATCCTGACATTAAGCGTTTTTCTATAATATAAGTCATTTTCTCATCTCCCCTCTTGTCGTATTTTTGAAAAAATCAATACCTGGATCTATATTTTTATCATCCGTCAATTTAAAACGATTCAGAATTCAATTTATTTCGCTCAATTAATAACCAATAACAATACGCTAATTCCTAACGGTTCTAGCATAAGAAGTGCAACTGGAATTTTATAACCAAGTATGATCAATAATACTAATTTACTAGCGATTCCACTACTACGGAACTTTACCTTTTTATTTAACCTAGTTTTGAGCAAACCTATTGTGAAATCAATTGTATTGGCACCTAAATTTAGCCTAAACTATACATTTAACTTTGAACTATCTGATTTTTTAAACACGTTGTAACCATTCAATCATACTCATATTCCTCATCCTCATTTTATTAATTGCAAAATAAAATCCCTCCACAATTATCTGTGGAAGGCATAAAAAAAACGCTAGCTTTTGCTGCGTTTACTTGTTTTCGTTATGTTGCTTCTCCATTTATACAACACAACCTCTTTTAAATTGCTGATATTTGTTCCTTTTTCTATCAACCCTACCCATGCGATAACTAGCCCACTAGTATCATTGAACCTATTCCATAACACCCCAACCAATAGAGATAATTCTACAATCACATGTTTCAACGCTTCGATTTGTTCTTGCTGTATTTGTGCCTCAGACTTTGGAAACGATCCTGAGATAAGCTAATGAGACGATATCGATACATCAACTTTTGCAACAAATTTTTGATGCAGTTTTAGGCTGAATGACTCCTGGTATTTCAAATGTGAGTACGTTCATGTTTGCTCTCCTTAACTGAAACTTGTAGATGACCCAGATCGATAATTTGTGGATTTAACCAGAGGCTTTTACATCCTTACTTGTTTTCTTATAATCTGTTGACCCAAATCTATCAGTTAACGATTTCATTGTTGTCCTAACGCCTATCATTAGAGTTCTTGTCGAATAAATCATACGAAACAATCATTTTCAAAAAACACATATACAAAACTGATAAATAATCTTAAAATATGAATAATAAAACAACAAGGTGGTGTGTTTAATGAAAAAGAAATTATCAAAATTATTGCTTGTATCATTACTCACTGTTTCAGTAGTAGCTCCTGCATCAGCATCAGCTAGTAACGTAGAGATAACTCCTATGTGTAGTTTTCTTGGAAACCTTTGTAGTTTAATTAAGTAATTTTCTATCGGGATAGGGGTTATTCTCTCCTATCTCTTTTCTATTCCATTTTGAATCGTAGTCACTAATAACCATTGTGCAAATATAAAAAGCCCAGGCTCAAAATTTAATTGAGTTTCTGGGCTAACTAAAAGAATACTATTAATTTTGTTCATAATTTGATTCAACATTGCTAAATCACCATCGCCCATCTCTGCAATATAAATCTATCCAGATAGCTAGTTCTTCACCATTCATTTTGTAAATATTAAATTTCTATTACTGATTTTCTATTGGTATGGTTACATATACTAACTGGCTTAGTAGCATGTCCATGATCATCTGTACACCAAGACTGAGATTGGAATGCAAGGAATATACCAACCCATCTATTCTCTTCCTCAAAATGAATGAGTACACCACCATCTTGCCATATCCCGTCGTCTTTTCTAAAATCTCGACTATTTCCTTGATTCATATGAATATCATGAATGCCTCTGCCTGGAGAAAAACCGAAATATTTATCTTTTACATCTTCATCTTTAAATTTTTCTCCGTAAGCATAAACTGTAGCTTTTTTAGTCATAGCCTCTTGCATATATTGATTCACTTTCTCATTTAAGTCATTGTCTGGTCCATTCTTTGTTGCAGGGAGAGGAATCATTTTTGAGGGATCGAATAAGCCACCGCGAATATAATCTAATGCAATTTCACGATTTTCACTAGTGACCTCTGTAAATCCTTCTTCGTAATTTGGAATAATTGTTATCTGCTTCGAGTTAAAATCTTCACTAACAAAATACAGGACTTCTGAAGGCTTTATCTTAGAGGCAACATTGATCGCAATCCTATAATTCTCTTCGCTTTTGTCCTTCTTTGTTGCGCGAATATGCACTTCGTAATGAGGGGTTTTATCAAATGAATCCACAGGTCTCACGTCAACAACTTTACCTTTTAACACTCCGTACTTGAATAATGGCATAGAATATAACCTCCAATTTAATAGATTTTTTCCTTTCTTAGCTCACTTCGTGTCTGGTTTTAATTTTAATTTTGCCAAAATGAAAAGTTAGTCAAAAAGTGACCTATTAATTAATATTTTCATCTTGCTTGATTAACGTATGGGAGTACCTAGTCTCTTCAGACATTTTGATGGTTATCTTCTTAAAATACTCATTTGTTTTTACGCACTCTATAATACTTATTCTATCATTCCTAAAAATGGAACTTCAATCATTTATTCGCGCCAAATTTCGACGTTCACACCGCCACTTTGTTGATTACATTGTTCTTGAGATTGTTGATGTAGTGACTGACATTTTACTGGTGAGAATATTCCTTTCCAGTTAAGCTTTGCAAGTCGTTTAACAAAAGCAATAATAAACATCTAAGTTTTTGTTGATTTTTCCTGTTTTTTGTTTTATATTTACAATATCCATGTGCTGTTTAACAGGTAACTGTTAGGCAGCTTTTTGTTTAATTCAAGTATCCGCCAGGCTATTATTAATTTGTATATATAATCTGCTGTTCAATCCCTCGTAAGATTAGACAACTTTTTTATTGCCAACACGTAATAATTTTTGGTACACCAATGCTATTTCGATTATCCCACATATCACTTAATATTTTTGATCTCGGCCAACCTCTGGATCCACCACTTATACCAATCATTCACGATAACTTTAACTGTTGCAGGTCACTAATAACCCTTACCTACTTCCATGTCATCAATTTTCTGACTAACATGCTTCTAAACTACGAATCATGTCATATACTTGTTCAATCACTACATCATAATCTTCCTAATCAATATTACTTCCACTGCACCGATAGTTGCTTGATTATTTTCATGAAACCCACCATAGAAAGTCTCCATTTCACACTTCTTGGCAGCCGCTACTCGATCAGTGTTTAGCGATCTAGCATGTAGCCATATTCCTTTTTTTGTCTAGAGACATAATCCAGTTGCATATTTTAGGCTTTCTTCTTTTTATCGCTTTGAATTGTTGTGAATAAAGTGGTTTTCATAGACGTTAATTTGTAAAAGGAGCTGTTATGAATGTCTTCAAAAAAAGTATCTATCGGTCTTACACAATTTACAGACTTTACTTTCAAAGGCGTTACCGGTAAAACCTCAATGGTTAGACAAATAAAATATCAAGATGAATACAATCCTGCTTTTGATTACTGGAAACCTTTACGAGATGGTATTCGAAAATTTCATGAGAAAGAATTTAGTAACGATTACCTGCTTGCTCTTGCTAACAAAGCTTCTCAAGCAAAACAAAAGAATTACTTGGAAGCAGTCAAAGCACATTTAAAATTTATTAAAAATAAAGAAATTGAATGGTTTGACCCAGGCAAGTCCAATTGGTATAGCGACTATTTAACGGTTCGTTCATCGCCTGAACTTGGATTAAAGATTGATGGTGTTCCACACTTAATCAAGTTATATTTTAAAGGGAAGGACGAACGAATTGATAAAAATAAATGCCGCTCCTCTTTGACACTACTAAATCAATCTGATTTCACCATTGAGCATTCTCCTGATATAAAACCGGCCATTTTAAATGTCCAAAAAGGACGATTAATTTCAGATGAACCCTCTACTGAGGATCATCTAATTGCGCTTGAATCTGAAGCAGCACAATTTATGGTCATCTGGAACAAAATTTAATGAAGATCATTTACTTTGGTTAATTTCTGGTACAGTACAAAGAGAAGAGAATATACTATTTTAATAAAAAAAGTTACTAGGGATATCATAAAGGAAGGCTACTCTTTAACGAGTGGCCATTTTTGTAAATTCTTTTCGATTCATATTAATTCATTATATAGAAATAAAAAGCCTCATCCTATTTGATGAAGGCTTAGTTCCCGCGATATATCTATTTTTAAGTTAGTTCACTTTTACACACACAACACATTTAACTAGGCGTGTACATAAAACTTTGAATTGACACAAATACCGAAAATAAAAATAATCCGATTAGAAACCAACCGTAAACTTTCCTCTCCCTCTGAAATTCTTTTATTCCTAAAGTTAACATAAATAATCCTAAGAATAATATCATTAAATAATTCAGCTGGTAATCCTGTGTGATAAGTCCATAAGCCGAGAGTGAGAATGCTATGATTGAAAAAACAATTTGTAAAATTTTCAGCAAAACTTTCCACTCCTCTTTTAATTGCACTTTTATTGAGTTTATTTCATAATGCAAATACCTTTAGTATGTAGTGATTCCAAATAAGAGACATCTCTTCTAAATTAGTATAATGGTAGTGACTAAACAACCCAAACATAAAAAAAGTAGAATAATGCAATAAAAAGGATCATGATGACTATTCTAAATTTTCAGGTTCATCAACGTAAAAAGAAAGAATGTATCCACAGTTTCGACAATATTCTGCTGATATAGGTGAAGGTTTCTTTCTAACATTTTTTTCGGCATACATAAAAACTTGTCCAACAGTTGCTCCCATTACACCTTTTTTAATTTCTTCACTATTGCATTTCGGACATGCATAATTTTCCACCGAAAGTCCCTCCTTCATATTTGTTTACTTTTGGCAATTTGAGATAATTTTATATTTCCAACTCTTTTAGTATTAAGTTTTTCCAAATAAAAGAAGAAGCACCGGGTATAATACGAACAGCTAAACAACCAAAACATTCCAAAAGGAGAATAACACCTCATAACTATTGTAAAACAAATGGGTCTATTTTAGATACAACAATTCTCTGAAATGGAAATACGCTGTAGTTCGCCCCCTATATGTTACAATAGAACTTCGAATTGCAAAAAACATTTTCTGCGTTGTAATGTCTGTAAACGCTGTGGCTTTTTCTATGCTATTATTTACATATAATGTATACAGAGGTGATGTAAATGCCATTTGTAAGAAAAGAAAATACATATATATCATTTGTTTTTTAATAATGTTTTTATTTAAAACGATTTGGAATTATTTCAGAAATGGTAATTGGGCCTTACTTGAAAATTTTTTCTTTGCCTTATTGTTTGTAATCTTTTATGCTTTCGTGACTTGGGCATGGGATAGTAAAAAGTATGAAAAGAAATAGCAAGTGTTTTAAGCCTCCAATGCTATTTAGTTTCTGTATATATCCATCTTTTGACCACCGCAAATCAAACACGCAAAAGGCGATGCTTTTATTCAAGCATCGCCCTCGTAAATAAATCTATTTAGTGTCCATTACTGCATAGTAATTATTTTCACTATCCGCAAAATTAAATACTCTACCTGAAGGCATATTTACAATTTCTCCGACAGTAACATTCTTGTTTAATAAGTCATTATATAATTGATCGAAATCTTTTGAGGAAAACATTAAAGAAGGTGCACCAAGATTTAACTCAGGTGACATTTTCGCAATTAATTCTTTATTATGAAGAATAATACTTGTCTCAGCGTCTTTAGTTGGAGCGATCTCAATCCATCTCATTCCTTGACCGTTATCTTCCTCTGAAATTACACTAAATCCAACTTTCTCTGTCCAAAACTCTTTTGCTTCATCTTGGTTATTAACGTACAACATAATTTGACCGATTTTACTAATCATTAATTTTTACACTCCTTAAAAAAGTAATTACTAGCTCATTAAATTTTACTTACCTTTACGATTACTTCAGCGACTCCACAAACTCACTCAAACGGTCCCATGTCTCTGTGATGCCTTGTAGCATGCCCATATCCATTACGGTCTTAAGTGCCTCTGCAGACACATATTCTGCACGGTTTATCACCTTAGTCTTCCCACCCAAATCGATGAATTCCAATGTCATCTCAGTCGACGGCATAGAGTCATTCAAATTGCCTTCAGCATCCGAAAAGTAATCGGTATAGCTGATTTTCTCAGGCTCTATAATCTCCTTATAAATCCCTTTCCCCCATGCTTCCATACCAAAAAAGTCACCTAGGTTTTCATCAACGCACTTCATACAGTAGTGCCAAACGCCTCCCGGACGAAAATCAACGGTGCAGACTGGAATTTCCCATCCTCTCGGCCCCCACCAACGTTTCAGATGCTCTGGCTCTTTAAACATCTTGAATAATAAATCTCGTGGTGCATCGAAAACGCGCTCCAGTATAAGTTCGCGATCGTTTTCTACTCTTGATACCATTGGATTGTTTGACATTGTATTTCCTCCTTGATGATGAAATGGTTTTATGATTTTTCTTTTTTCTGCAATTCCTTCAAATACTCATCTAAATCATCAAATCTTTCTTGCATTACACTCTGGAAGGACTGTATCCAAGAATCCAGTGCTTGGAATGGCTCGGGCCGGAGCTTGTAGATTCGACGATTTGCTTCAGCCTGCACTTCCACAATCCCATTGTCGCTCAGTACTTTTAGATGCTTTGAAGTTTGGGGCTGCCTCAATCCCAGTTGGTCGGCAATCTCACCCACGGTTAGAGGACCCTGGCGTAGGAGTTCGACGATATTCATACGATTTGGTTCAGACAAAGCGCTCAACGTCGTTATGTTTACGCCTGGATTTTTCCCTGACATGTCACTCACCTCGTAAAATGATGGTGCCGGTAAAAAACTTCTACAACAGCACAGGTATTATTATTCCTGATACCCAAAATATACTCCAATAAGAATATTCTTGTCAAGGAATATTCATGACATAGATCGGTCATAATCATTAAAGATAAAATGTAGATGTATTAATTTTTTCATAAAACTTTCTAATTTGTTAAGATGAAACTAAATTACGCCAAAGGTGGGATTCAAATGAAACTTCTTGATGTAATGACTGTAATTATTTTAGGTTTTTTTACAGGGGTTTTACTTAGTGATGGTGGAATAAAACTTCATGAAAGTGGCATCCATATTTTATTAGGTTGCATTTTTTGGATGTTAACTTTCATCTTTTTGCGTATGCCTTCTTCAAAACCTTCCAGAGAATATAAAGAGAAATAGTATTCTTCTTTCTTCTTTTTGACGTAAAAGGCAAATTGATCGAAGCGAGGTAGCTTACATGAAAAAAAGTGATAAAGCAAAGATACTTTTATTTCCGCTAATAATGGCATTAGCCTGCGTTAAGTATTCAATTCATTGAGGAAACTTAATAGTCGGAGTTAATCCATTTTACAATGTTTGAGAATCTAAGAATGTTTGTAATGGTCTTTTTAGCAATCTATCTATTTACTACTGTTTTTGTAGCCCCTATTCATATGTATCTATCTAAAACGTTTGAAAATAAAATAATTTCATTTACTTTATTTATTGTAGGTTTAATTTTGATAGGGTACATTGATGTCTGGATCAACCTAAAATCTTTGTATTTACTTTTCCCATTGTTCTCAATTTTATCCTTAATCCAATTCGATCAGAGTTAAGAAGGGACTCCCAAAAATCAGGAATCCCTTTCTTATTTCTTTAGAGTTATCGAATGCGTATTCTCCATTAGAAAGAAGCTACTTAGTGATTTTCAAGGATTTAAGGAGCTTTTCTTCCTACTGATATGATATAAGCAGCATCATTAACTTCTACATCCTTATTAATCCAGAAAGACTGGCCCTTTTTAATTTCGGGAATTTTTTTATTTCCTGGTCTAATATATGAATCTACTGAAATCCAAGTACTCCGAAATTACAAAGTAACCCGCTGCTCCTTATTTGAACATAAATCTTGTCTTCTGCATATCATAGATGGGTTATAGTAGTAAAAGTGATTCTAGAAATTGATACTCCTGGTGAACCGAATCATACTATATTGTACGAATTGGAGCTTATGACGACGCTTAGGATTTTTATGTTACAGTACCATAAAGTATAACGAGGTGATATTTGTGGAAAAAAATGAATTGATCTGCAAGGCTTGTGGTGACAACTCTTTTGCAACTGGACAACTTGGTCATGGTCGTTTTACGACAGATGGTAATATTAGGCCTATAGGATCTTTAATCGCTTCTGGTTCTCCACTCATTTTTTCATTTTGTAAAAATTGTGGTGAAGTAGCTTCGATTAAAGTAGCTAAACCGGAAAAATTCAATTAATCTCTCGAAACAGGGTCACTTCCATCGAGTGAGCTTTTATTAAGTTTCTTTCTTCATACTGTTCAATAAATCATCTAACTTCTTTATAAGAATCAAAAAGTTTAATGAACGCCGGAATGGCTCCTTCATTCAAAGAATACATATCGTTTAAATAAAACCTTCCTGTATTTGTGCTAGCGTAAATCCATAAATCGATCTTATCTTTTGAGCCATTCTCGTATATTACTTCAAGCTCATATAATGGACCTTCATCTGTATGACGTCCTGATAAAATAATGGCATTTTGCATTGCATCTTTCATAACGTTGATTTCAACAGTATTTTCAATTTCTCGTTTATTGAACTCAATGTTTGCACCTCGTCCAATGACAATTATTTTTCGAATTTCACCCGCAAATTCAAAAGTTTTGACTTCAGTTTTTATTCCTTCACTGCACCCTACAAGAAGCAACAAAACCATTAATACAACCATTTTTTTCACTAAATCTCAAACCTCCTAGACTTGAAATTTAAAGCATAGTTACAAACCGCTGGAATTTCCATTGCTTATTGTCTTTCTGACACGACCCTCCTATTGTCAGAAATTGAATATATCCATAGGTTTAATAATATCCTAATTATGTTATATTTTCACTAATCACCAATCCAAATATTGGGATTTACGATGCCATGAAACCATCTTCTTCAATCGGGAAATTCATTTATTGGATAGGCTTTTTATGTATAAGTGGACTTGAAACATCGCTCGGTACATTTGATTACAGTTCATTAATTCCGAATAAATCTGTAGCACTACTATACATTTTTATAGGAATTGCTTTAATGTTATCTTCTAACTTTATAAAAAGTAGAATCGATCAATAAGTATACCCTAGTGCATAATATCTTTCTGTCATGATCTATGTTTGCATTCAAGAAAAGTAGTAAATAAAAAGAATTTATCGGATTATCGTGATCATTAGGAGTGCAAAAGTTCAAGACTGTCATTTATTAAGCCATTTAGCCTATAAGTCAAAAGCCTACTGGGGATATACAGAAGATTTTCTGCAACAATGTATAGATAATTTGACAGTAACAAAAGAGTACATAGAAAAAAATCTAGTTTTCGTCATGAAGAGCGACAACAAAATCGTAGCATTTTATAGCTTTATTATTAATGAAATGAAATTAGATGCATTATTTATAGAGCCTGATTATATCGGTAATGGATTCGGGAGAATAATATGGGACCATTTATTGAATAAAGCAAAAGAGTTAGGAATAAGCGAGTCTACCCTTGATAGTGAACCTAATGCAGAAGGTTTTTATTTAAAAATGGGAGCAAAGAAAACAGGCACTACCCCATCTACTATGTTTCCTGACCGTCATCTCCCACTTATGAAAGTTAAAGTATAAAGACCATAAATACAATGATAATTTTCAAATTTGGTAATAGCTAATTAACTATCGTAAGAAAATTCTTTACCATAAACCTAATGACCCTTAATAAAGCGTATTCGAACTTTTTCCGAATACGCTTCTATTTTCTAATAGCGAGGAAATAAAATAAAAATCGCCGCATTATTTAATGAACCTTCGCCACTTCCAACTTCCTTTTATGTAAATAATTAGAATAAAATAAAATGATCAATACTAGACCTATTTTGCACTTTGCTTGGTGTAATTTCGTTGATACATATGCAATTAATACTGAAAAACTTAGTATTCGTTCATTTCAGCTGTCAGAAAAAAACCTTCACAGATATGTGAAAGGCTTACTCTTAAAAAGCTATTTGAAATATACCTAAGGTCTGGTCTTCAATATTTCATTCATAAAGGGTACACTTTATTAGTGCACAGCCTTTTTATTGATTAGCTTAACACTACCAAAAGCAATTACCAACGCGATTAAAGATATAACAAGTGGCGCAATAGAGACAGTATTTCCAAACATCACTTGCGATGGTAAGGACGAAGCCTCTCCCCATTGGTTGCTTGGTGTATAAAACATTGTTAATAGTATACCTGATAGCACTTGCAAAACTAAAAATGCTACCACGAAAAAACCTACAAATAATAGGTATTTTTTCAAATTAACCCCTCCTTTCTTTATTAATACTACGGCTCGAGTTTAAATAAGTTTCACAGAATCCTATTACCGCCATAGATGATTTATTTAGAAATTATTCTGTATCCGCATTCTTGCCTAGCTGTAGCGTCTATAACACACTGTCCTTTTTTATGTTACAATTTACACATATTACATACTGAGGTGATATTATGGAAAGCAATAAATTGATTTGTAAGGCTTGTGGTAATGATTCATTTTCTGAAGGTAAACTTGATGGTTATGCCGTTTTAAGACCAGTTGACAAAGTTTTTTCTAATGGTTCTCCACTTATTTTTACTCTGTGTCAAAATTGCGGAGAAGTAGCTTCAATTAAGGCTGAAAAACCCCATAAGTTCACTAGTTCCAAATAGTTTTGTTTAGGGTCACTTGATAGTGACCCTTTTTAATCGTTTCCTTCAAAAAATAAACAACCCTGCCATTAGCTCCGCTTCATGTACCTTTCCCACATCTAATAGGTTCGATATTTTTAGCCGTAAGATGTCTTCTATTATTTTTCCTACAATTTCTTTATTTCGATGACTTTATAAGATGAAAAATCACAAACAGCAATAAAATACTGATAGTTTGCAGGAAATGAAGAATGTAAATAAGCTTGGTAATATTTTTATATCAATTACTGCAATCAATTTATGATATGCTAAGGTAAAATGCTAATGAAATATATTTAAATAAATATTAGTTGCTACAACCTATAAAATCGCCATTCCAGATGCAGGGTAGCACAATGAAAAGTATTATCTATTATCAGTCTTTACTACAATACTTAAAATATCTCTTATTGTATCAATAACAACTTCTGGCTTATCAAAATGTATCGCATGCCCAGCATCTTCAACGACAATATGTTGCTTAATTGTTGACAAGTTTGCAAGCTCTTCCTGAAGTCTCATCCAAGCAGCCATTGATTCCTTTGTATGAAAAGTCTGCAAACCTCCTGTCACGACAATCAATGGGATATTTCCAAAAGATTTAGAAGTACGAACTTGCTCAAAGCTTTCTTCAATCTCATTAAGAGATCCTTCTATAGTAAATTGATTATAATACGCTTCCTGAACTTCTTTTGTAAATAAGGGAGGCAATATTTTATTTTGATCTTCATGAGATGAATCTAAGAGAACTACTCCTGCGACTTCCTCTGGATATTTACTTGCAAATAATCTTACATTTAATCCTCCTATTGAGTGACCTACTAATACATACGGAGGCTTTACACCTGCTTTTTTAAGTAATATACGTAAGTTATCGACACTTTGTCTACTATGTCGAGGTCTGTCATCCATTTCACTTTTTCCGATTCCTGCTCTGTCATAAATAAACATTCTTGAGAACTTTGATACTTCATCTTTAATCGAATTCCAGTTTTCTAAAGTAACTCCATACCCTGATTCGAAAACAAGTGTTGGACCATCGTGATGTTCCCCTAACAATTCATAGTATAGTTCAATGCCACCTATATCTAATTTTCCCCCTGTTTTATTTTCAATAAATTCACTCATATTTAATCCCCCTTTTTATAGAGTTAATAAAACTTTTTCAAAAATAAAAAACGGTAAAAATTAAGTGTTTATGCATTTTCCTGAAAAAAAACGTTTAGGTCGTTCAATTTTCTCTAGAAGATAATGTTCCAATGCAGAAATGAAATACCATTGTTCTACATCATTGAAGAGATACATCCAGCAATTTCAGTACTATTATCCTTAAACATTAAATTATCACTTTTAATCAATTCATCTAAAATAGTCCAATTTGTCCTTATATACTGACAAATATAATTCTTCATTTCACCATTGATTATACCATATATTCTGAATAATATAATTTTTGTTACTAATCAGATAAATAATCACCTACCCCTCACTTCCCTATCAATTCAATTACTGCTTACTATATTTTGAGTAGAAATTTACTCTTCAAGAGCGATGATAACATCGCCCTTTTAATATTCGCTTTTCCGCACTATGGTGGCTCTGAAATTCACTAGGAATCATGTTGACTATAAAAACTTCGATACGACAAACTCAGATTAATCTCATAGAAAAAAGCCAAGCTCAATTTTTATTGAGTAACTGGTCAGTATCATTTTTTAACCTTTAAACCTAACAATTCAGCAAAGCCAATTGCTTGTTCAGTGGAAATTACACAGCCACTTAAATTTTTTATAGTTACATTTAATCGTTCAAATTTACACGTACTAATATCCACATTATTTAGAGGCGTATCTCTAAAATCAACTTCATCAATATTACAGCGTTCAAATTTCACTTTCTTAAATTGGCAATCGTAATAGCTTGTCCCACGTAATGAAGACTGATCAAAACAAATCTGTTTTAATCTTGCTACGCCAAAGTTACATAAATTCATTACACAACCTTCAAAAGAGACGTTCCCTAAATGGGCCTCCGAGAAATCAACACCTAACAGTTTGCAGTTTTTAAATGTAACCCGATGTATAATACCTTCGTTAAATTTTGAGTTAGATAAATCGCAGTTTTCAAAGATTACATCCGTCATATCAATTTTGTTGAAGTTCGAGTTAATCAAAGATACTTTTTGAAACAAAACTTTAGATACAATTAAACGTTCAATACTATCATTCTCTCTATTTATTTTCGTAATCAATTGATTCGATAGATAAGGTTCTTCATCATAAAAAATGTCTTCAAAAGTTCCTTGAGGCAAGTCATTTGGAATAAGCGGGTGTTCAATTTTAAATTTTGTCGTCATTTTATTTGTCCTTTCTCATTTTAGTTAATTACATAATTATCCATTCAATCCAAACCAAATATCCAATATCTTACTCTATTATAATGGATATATCTTTAATAAAAAGGCTTTCCCTTATATGTATATGAAAATCAAATGACCACAATCTAAAGATTGTGGTAGAAAATAAAACTGAGTTTTTCCTTATTATTTATTACGTTTTGAGGAAGTGTTTTCGTTTTGTTGGTTTTCATGATTTGCATTGTTCATTTGCTCTTTCGTTAGATCATTTTCTTCACGCACATCTAAATCGTCAGGGCTTAAATCTGCTCCAAATTCTACTTGGTCTTCTTCACTTTTAACTCGCTTTTCTTTTGACAAAAATATCACCTCCGATATATAAATTATCCATTTTGGCGTAATTTATACTTGTAAGAATGAAAGCTAAATGTTATTCTATTTCATCAGAAATAAGCAATTCTGATATAATTTAGGAAGTACCATTCAACGAAGCGAATTGTTTCATTACAACAGATAAGGGAGAAATACTTATGGCTGAAAAATATGTGCATCACATTTGCATACAAACGAATACATATGATGAATCTTTAAATTTTTACACAGAAGTAGTAGGTTTTGAACTAGTACAGGAGTCACCGAATTTCCACAATAGACATTTTAACACTTGGTTAAAGCTTGGAACCTTTTATATTGAACTCCAAACTGGGAAACATGATGAAGACCTTGAAGCATGCAATTCAAATGCTCAAGGCATTGTACATTTCTGTTTATGGGTGGATAATCTAAGTCAAGAAGTAGAACGATTAAAGGAAATGAACGTTCATTTTATTCGTAAAAATGGTGAAATTATTTATAAAGTTGAAAATGGTCAGCTTTGTAAGTTAAAAGCACCTGAAGGAACCATTATAGAATTTCGCGATAATAAAGGAATATAAAAGTGATCTTCATCCCTCGTCGCTTTTTTCAGAAATATGCCAGGTCTCAAAGTTGAGTCCTGGTCTTTTGTTTAAATAGCTAAATGTAGCTCTCCTAGTTTTTTACTACTTATAATCCTCTAATTTTTTGTCCAAACTATAAACAAAACCCCTTTATTCCACAAAATTACACAAGAATTTCTAAAAGTAGGGATTAAAAAATGAGAAAAAAAATTACGTTAATAGTAAGTTTATTAGCTGTACTATTACTTTCAGGATGTTGGGATGTTACTGAACCACAGAGAATGTACTATGTGGACGGAATTGGTATCGATTATAAAGATGGTCAATATGAAATATATATGCAAATTATCAATTTTGCTAATGTCGCTAAATCTGAAGCGCCTACTCCTCAAGCTGCACCGTCAGAGATTGGATTTGCAAAAGGGAAAACGATGGAAGAAGCCTTTTTCAAATTATATCGCTCGATCGACCAAAAAGTCTTCTGGGGACATATGACTTTTCTTCTTTTCACAGAGGATGCTTTGAAAAATGAGAATGCGATTCCAGTCATTGACAGCTTTTTACGTCATCGGGAAACGAGATATCAAATATTGACTTTTTGTACAAAGGAGCCTATTAAAGATATTCTTTTAGTCACACCGTTATTAAATAAATCACTAACTGCTTCCAAACTTAGCAACCCAATGCATACAAAAGAGCTACAAACTTTTGTAGAGCCCGTTGATTTGCGAAAACTAATTATCGACTTAAATGAGCCGAGTCATGAAGTGAATATTCCAACTGTTGCAATCAACAAAAACTGGGAGACGACCGATGGGCCAACAACGGAAACTGCATTAACAGGTTTCGGCATAGTTTCAAAGAATGGATTTAAAGGCTATCTAAATGATGGGGATGCAAGAGGTATACAATGGATGTATGATAAAAAAACTCGGGGAGACGTAACTATTAAATTAGACAATAAAGAAAACGACCACTTAACCGTTGATTTAGAAAAATTAAGTACAGAAATTAAACCAATTGTAAAAAATAATAAAGTAACATTTGAAGCTGATATAAAATTAAATGCGATTATCAACGGTTTCGAAGGTAAGGTAAGCACCGATGAAATAAGAAAAGGGATTATTAAGGAAGTGAAAAAAGATATTAAAAAATCATATGCAGGGGGCTTAAAAATAGATGTTGATGTTTTCCGTTTATCAGAGCATCTATATCGAAAAGATGTGAAGACATGGAAAAAAATACAGAAAGATGGCAAAATACCTTTAACTGAAGATACACTTAGTAAAATAAATATTACCGTAAATAAAGTGAATCCTGGTCGAAAAACATTTGCTGAAACCATTAACGAATAGCTATCTAAAACACATTTGTATCAACTATCCAGCGTTCTATTCAATTCACTGAAATAAATTCTCATTAGAACTTTGATTTATCGTACGATGTGTTATAATGCTGTTAGGCTTAGCCATTATAAGGGCAAGACCAATTCTGAGCTGTAGCGTCGTCATACGCTACAGCTTTTTATGTAGTGAAGTAAATTATCTAGTGGTTATGAATATTATTGCCTCCCACCCAACTGTGAAGGCTCATTATTTCAACAGCTTAATCGGAAGACGAACCACTATCATTACAACTTGAAGTATCCGCGAAACTAGCAGCACTGTCTGAGCAATTGTGTGTATTTGAATCTTCTACGGATACAAATGTACTTGTTGCACTATGATCAATAGTATGCGTATTCGAATCATGGGAATGACTTCTTGCTGAACGATCATTAGTAGGGCGATTCCTTTTTTAAGATGTTCATCACTACCACTAAAATGATGAAGCCCACAATGACAATAGAGAACCCCATTCTTCCCCCCCTTTCTATAAACCATTTTTAACCATTAATTGTACTCAGCATCCAATAAAGTATATTTAAAAATATCGATAGGATCGCCTTGTTCATCTAAAACTGTTTCAATACGCTCCCAACCTCTTTTTTCATAATAAACTGAAGCATTTTCTGTTTTTAAAAATACTTTTGTATAACCTATTTTTTTCATATGTTCTAGCAAAGCTTTGATTAAATAAAAACCCATTTTTTGACTTCGATAGGAAGGTTCAACAAATAAAGATGCTAACCAAGGTTTATATTGAGGCCTTTCTTTCCAATCATTTTCAAATACAGATACGGTTCCTACACATTGACCATCTACATTCGCTATAAAAGTAATTGGAAATTCATTTACATATGTCCTTTTAAAAAAATCGACAACTTCTTCATATGTTTTTTTACTGCGAGTTGCTACAACAAATTCTTTGTAGACCATTTCTGCAACATCTTCTATATACTCTGGCTTATTTACTAATAAATCAATATCCATCAATCGCTCCCCTTTTTTCTTAAAATTCGTTCGTCACAACATTGAACCCTAACATTTCAGCTTCATGACGATCGAAGCTTTCATCTAAATGCATACACCAAAATATTGAACGTACATTAGGACTTATTAACTCACTCAGTTTACGTAATGACAAGTGCACATTGCCTTCATAATCAGCTTTACAAGTATCGACGTAAATATAATCATAAACCTTCGTCGATTCATTTGGAGTTCGTAAAGATGCTTTTAGGCTATTTGTATCTCCCGTAAAATAAATAAGTTTATCATCTATATATAATTCAATGGAATAAGAAGGAATCTCTTGAACATGACTAGATCTTTCGAATAGTACTTTACAGAAATTCAGTTTGTACTGTGTATCTGAGCTAAATTTTTTTGTAAAGCAATGAACTTCCGGGATAATACCATTAATGGCCAACAATTCTTCAATTTTCACATCATACACGGAATAAACAGAAACATTCGGTTTTGCCATTTCGTCATGGCAATAATAGCTATAAAATATAAAATCAGCAAGGCTTCCCACGTGATCGGCATGCGTATGAGTGATCAATACATGGATGTGCTCGATACCTTCCAGTACATTATTTTCCTTAATACGGTGGAAAATATTGCTACCACAATCAATTAGCAACATTTGATTTCCTACTTTATAATACGCTGAATTATTACCTAACTTCATATTAAATGCACTTCCAGAGCCGATAAATTTCAACATAATGTGAACTCTCCATTTCCATTAACTTGCGTTATTTTAAAAATACTGCTGTCAAATTTTAACCTCAAGTATGTACAACACACTTGAGGTTTTCTGTAAAAAAGCAACACTTTATTAGATTAACAGAGCTATCGATTACTTATATTCCCTTTTCAAAATAGATAAAATAACTAAATCCACATACTTTCCTTTTTCAAATTCATGCTCTCTTAACATACCTTCTTGATAAAAATTTAATTTTTCCAATAATCTAATGGATGATTCATTTTCAGGGTCGACTTTTGCTTCTATTTTATTAATGTTCATCTCTGTAAAAGCAAAATCGATGATACTACTTAATGTCTCTTTCATTATGCCTTTTCTCCAGTAAGAAGGAATTAAATCATAACCAATTTCTATACGATTATGGGCTTTTTCATAGTTTAAAAAACCACATGTTCCAATTACTTTTTTGGTTGTAGGTTCTTCGATAAGCCATCGTAAGCCACTCTGATCTTCGAAAATTTTTTCATACCAACTCATTTCATTTTTTGAATCCTCCACTGAGTTAAAAGGATCCAATGGTATGTATTTCACAACACTTTCATCTGAATAAAGCTCCAAAAGATCAAAACAATCACTTTCCTGTGCTTTTCGTAATATAAAACGTTCCGTTGCTAATACGGGGAAATCCATAAAGTTGAAATGCACGCTCATAAGTATGCCCCTTTTCATATAGTAAACTTCCCTTTTATAGTACCATATTATGCAATTTAAGGTATTCATTGATATATCAGAGGACCTGCTCAAAACGATATGAGACAGGTCCCTCCTTTTATCATTGTCTTCATTTCACATGACGCTTGAACACTTGGATCTAGCTCTGATTGAATTTCTCCTTAATATTTTTCGGTAACTCATCCCCATTCATTACTTGGGGTTCACCAGTGTATCCATCTAAGCTTCTAGGGACACGGACGATTGTTCCTTTTTCAAAAGGTTTTTCAGCAAAAAAACTTACCACCTTTTCATTTCCATCCTTATCATACCCCTCTAAAGCATATACAAAATAACCATTACTATTGGGTGTTTGTTCTTCCTCGTTAATTTGAACATAGTAGTCTTTTTCTATCAAGGCTCCCTTTTCACCACAACCAACTAAGAAAGTAGCAAGTAATATTGTCATTGCCATGAATTTCATCATCTTCATTTCTTCTGCCTCCTCTTTTCTAACGAAATCGTATCGTTATTAAAGAGTATAGATTATCACTTCACTACCTTAAATTTCGGGACATGACAGTTAGCTGACAAAATTGTCATCTTACAGCAATAAACTTGGTTCCTATTATTTATCTTGCACCCCCTGTTATGTTCTTTAATGTTTTCAAGATTTTTTGACGTTCAGCTTCAAATTCAATAGCTTGTCCATCTTCTATATCACTGTCATTTTGACGTCGTTAATGGAACCAGTCAGGGATAATCTCTTTATATTTTTGATGATTGGATCGATAAGTACGCTGTTGTCGTTGTTGCTTTTGTGCTGCAAATTGAAGACTATCCGCTTCTACTTCCTCAATGGATGTAACTTTCTTATTCGTCCAATCTTGTAGAATCTTTTCTACGTAATTCCAACGAAAGACATTGTTTTCTACTGCTAACTTCATAGCATGCATAACAAGGTCTTCTGACAGATCATCAATCCAATTATCGATTTTTTTGTGACATGAGCGACTAGAGAGCCAAAGCCATTTTGCTCATAAAACTGGAATGCCGTTTGTAGTTTTGGAAGGTTTTCACCTGAGGAATGGCTCCTTTCATCATCATTATTATTATTTAGTAAATTATTATTTAGTGATTTATTATTACTTAGTAGTGACGGATTAACCGTTCTCGGCTTTTCACTATACGGTTCAGCTCGTGGTGTTTCGAACACAAACAGTTCCAATTTCCCGAATTCCCCAAAGTTTGTTCTTCCCTGCATCTTGTGGCCCGCTTTCGTTAACTCCTTAATAGTGTTAGCCGTGGATTCACGACTGCATTTGCTATGAGTGGCTAAATTAGAAATACTAAATGACCAATCATCTGGCAATGACAACATATAAGCAAGCAAACCTTTTACTTTCCAGCTTAAACGGCTGTCATTCAAAAATCCTTTGTCTAACACTACAAAATTCTCCTTTTTGTGAACCCTAAATATAGCCATGATGCCCCTCCTTGTAAATTCTTTGAGTTAAGTTAAGTTAAAAAACAAGATTCCTCCCTCATTTATATACAGATTTTTCACAAAATAAGGGACAAACATTTTGATTAAAATCTCTTTAGAAAGCAAAAAAAATAGGACACGCTACAATAGCAAGTCCTGGTTTTTACTTTTTATGGTCTGTCAACATTTTATTTATATAATTCTTTATAAACGATTACTTTTAGTGCCAAAATTTCTTCGTCTGTTAATTTACCTTCCATTTCTTGAATGACCTGTTCTTTCGTCATTGAACCATTTTGTACTTTTGTTCTTATATTATTAAGCTCCGAAATACCAACTTTTTGAATGATTACTTTAGTCGCTTCTTCTTTTGTTGTAAACGGTAACTTGCTGCTATCTGCAGTTTTAGCCTCTTCCACAAAAGATTTTAATTGAGGGTCGTTTTCAATCGTATTTTTAATTTCATCCATTTGTCCACTTTCCTCTAATTCTGATGAAATTGTATCAGCGACTTTTTCAGATGCATACTTCACGCCAAAATGATAAACCCCATAACCAATAGCACCGAGAACAATGACAATAACCAGAAGGAATTTAATGAATCTCATATTCTCACACTCCTTAATTCTAAACTTTATAATACTATATAGTGTGGAGAGATGAGAAATGATAACCTTGCGGAAAAGGCGTTTTTCAAATTTATTCCTCTTTTAGAAAATCAAAGTACCTGCAAGTGTTCAAGATCAGGATACCAATCTGCCGTAACACGGTAAATTTAATTCGTTCATCTGGCGTTCAGGGTGTAAAACTATCTAATAAAAATCTCCCGGTTGACATTTTCGACCAGGGGATTTTTATTTATTTGACATACTTCAAATACTTTTTCACAAAATCTACGATGTAAAGCACTTCTTCTTCTGAAATAGTAAATCGACTGCTCACTTTTCGTAGCTTCGCTGGTGATTTTAATTGTTCACGCACTTGATCAATCCTCATGTATTTACATTTACGAGGGTTTACACTATCTCGAATCTGCTTGTATCGAAGGTAGGCATAGCGAGCAAAAGCATTTAACATCTCTCGCTCCTGCTCATCTCGTTGTAATTTTTTCGCTGCTTCATCGATCACGTCTGAATCAAAAGTCCATGTACCATCTGTTAATTGCATAGTACCACCTCTTTCGTTGCGTAAAGTTAATGACAAACATGGCTGCACCTTCATCAGCTGGCATTAAGTTTGCCTCCATTGCTTCTATTCATAGCTATTAGATGCATAAGAAAAAGCCACACTTAGTTAAATGTGACTGTTTTTGTATTTTTGTTTAGTTGGTAATTCCCCATCATCACTCACCTGCGGGTTATTCCCTGATTTCCCCTAAATTTGACAGATTATTAATGTATGTCAAAAATGTATTATTAAAAAAATTATCATTTCAAATTATTCCCAAAAACTTGAATTCCCCTTTCGTTAAAAGATATATGGAAATATAATGGTTTTTTTAGTTAATAAAAAGGAGGGAAACATATGAGCAACCAAACTTACGTAAACTGGGACGGACATTATCTTAAACTGACGTGGTTACCTAATAAAAGTATTATCGATTACAGCAAAGTAACAAGAGTACATGGAGTTTGTTTTTATAATGGAAATGTTTTATTAGTCCATGTAGACGGGAGAGGATTTAACTTTCCTGGAGGTCATATCGAAAAAGGAGAAACACCTGAAGAAGCATTTCATAGAGAGGCATTTGAAGAAGGCTATGTTAAGGGTCATATCCACTATATAGGAGCAATTGAAGTCAGTCACGAAGAGAATCCTTTATTCAATGCTGATGGACAGTACCCGTTAATCGGTTATCAAATGTTTTATAGCATGGAAGTTCAAGACTGTCTCCCATTTCTTCGAGAGCATGAAACGATTTCGCGCATTTGGGTTGAGCCGGAAGAAGTAATCAATGACCCTGAGTTTGAAACGTAGTATTACAAGCGGCTTTAAATAGCAAACTTTCTTGCCCTAAAGATTAGCAATCATTCACATGTACGCCTTTTGATTCAGTTAGGAGGCGGTTCATGAAGTATTTAATAGGCTTTCTCGGTGTTATTATTTTTTTTTGGAAGTTTGTTGATGAACATCACAAGTGAAACCTTTTTAGCAAGGAATATTTTTTAACTTTTTGGTGTAATTATATTTTTTATAGGAATTAGAGTTTTACAGAAGCCATTCATTCCAATAACCATAAAGGCTATTTTCTCAAAGATTGTTGCTTCTGGTTTGGCTATCTTCTTCAACTAGAGCACCCGTTAGCACAATGGTAATTGAATTATATAACATTTACGGAAATTATTATTGACAATAGAATAAGTATTAACATACTCCTGATTTTACTTTCCTTCCACGTAGTTAACACTGAAAAGATTCCGCCTAAAATCATTAAAACAATACCAATTATTCTAATTATGCTTACGGCAAATAGCGTACCTAAATGTGTAAAGAAAAGCCCTATTACCATAAATCCAATTGTAAAAATAAAATGGCGTGACCTAAAATCATTAATTGCAGATTTTTTATCGTAAGTATTCATTTTTAAATAACCTCTAACAACCATAAAAACTGGTATTCCCCAAACAATCACAAAAATCACTACGGACAATGTATCGATAATCAATAGTTCCACTCCTATCCAGCAATACAATATTACCATAAAAAAACCATTCATTTCTTCGACTATCCTGCACCGTTAATTGAATAGCAACAATCTTTTTGAAAACAGCCAATAAAAAAAACAGTTTTCCTTCTAAAATGCGTCTTGTTTTTTGGTTACGTACGACGTGTAAATAAAGAAGCAGTTAGTGATTGAGCACGATCGGTAATGATGAACTTGCCAATGAAAATCCAATAAGGTAGCTCTCCCAGTCAAAATTTTTGACCAGGAGGCTATTTTTTACTTACTTCAAACGTCTTTGAAAAAGAGAATTAAATTCCTCCCTCTTTTAATCCCATCTATCAATTTTAATGACTCTAGTAGAATTATTTGTTGTTACTTTAACCGTTAGATCCCATTCATGATCTTTCGAATATCCTACACCGCATGCAGTTGCATGATCGGCACCTTCAATTGGTGTACTAGCCGTATAGGCTTCTAGCGTTTTTCTGATTTGTCTTAAGTCAGCTTTAAGCGTTTCATTAAAGAATCCTCTGCCTTTCCCTTCCGAAGTGTCCTTTACGCCATCCAATAGAAAGAAAATATGACTTCCAGAATGAGAGAACGGCTCTTCACCCCATAAATTTGGTGAAGTTGTAATACCATTCACCTTCACAAAATTATTTACTTGAACACTCCATGAATCATCACTAGCGTATGAATGACTGCTGATATTCGGCTGATGCCCTTTGACATAATCAAATTCAAATACATCAGTTACATAACCTCCCCCACCAGCTACACCGATAAATGAGTATGTTTTCCCGTTTACTTCTAGTTCAACTTTGAACGGCGTGCTTCCATTTCCCCTTTCACAATAATTATGAACATAAAATCTATAATGACCATCCGGAGCATTTTCACTCCACCTGATATTTTCTACAGGGGATGGACTTCTATGATGTCCACCATTCATATCAATATCTAAAAATCCACCAAATCTATCACTTTTATCTCCATAGTAGATGTGCTCCCCTTTTGGTGTTATGCAATGTAGATCTAAGTCGGTAAAGCCTTCCCATATTAATGAAGCCCGTATTTCATTATTCTCATATCTTCCACCAGCACTTTCTACTCTCCTTTTAATTTCGCCATCTATTCCTCCGTGATAATACCAACTAAATGTATTGTCCCATTGTAAAATATTTGGCGCTGTTTCATCGGACGCAGTAACTAATGCCATAAAACGACTAGAATTATCGATCAATACTTCCATATTTTCAGCAGTTGGTAGTATTGTTCGTTGGAATTTTTCCCACGTCATCACCGTGCTAGGAAGAGATAATGGAGATGTAGTTTTTTCTTTAGGAATAATATTTGCAAAAATGCCATTCTTTTGTTCAACAACTTTTTGCTCAGATTGATTTTCCCACAAAGGTGACGGAATCTCTTCAAAAGTGGCATATCTTCTTCGCAAAGAATTGGCAATTCCTAATTTTTCAACAATTTTTTCTGCTTCTACAATAGCATTTTGCGTTGGAGTAGCTTGTGACCGCATGTAATTCGCTGGATTCATCTTCTCGGCAAAACGACGAGCAACCGATTCAACTGACATACCTGAAACTATGTCATCTAATAATGTACCGATCATAGAACTTCTTATATGACAGAATCCAGAAGGAGCAGTCGCAACAGCTAACCAAACAATATTTGTTTTCTGATTGATGTTTCCTATACTATTTCGTTTTTCATGCAATGTTTTAAACCATTCTGCAATCCCTAATACTCTATCTGAACGGTATAATGCTTCTGATTGTAATAAAACTACTGCTTGTTCAACTGTCTCGATAGTATAATCAAATAATGCATTCGTTAGCATTTTGAATTCTTCTAGCTTCTCCGCCATCACTTGTCCCGAAGTTTTTAACCTAGAGTGGTTCACCATTTCTTCAGGAACTACAACAGATAAATGATTCCACTTTCCAGTACATGGCTGTCCTAATACTGGTGAGTTTGAAATAAATACACCCATGACTTTTGAGTTTAAAACTTTTGCTTTCATTGCTAAAACAGCAGCTTTAAAAAATGGAGGAGCGATATCCTCATCCCATATAGCTGATGCCATAATGCCATTTTCATCAATCGTTACAAGACCACCAAATCGCTCAATAAAATGGCTACAAGCGCTACAAGTATAATGTTGTCTAGCTTCTATTGGTAAATTATCTAAATACAAATCGAACAGACCTTGAACATTTGCTTTAAATAACTTTTTACTACTACTCGCTTCATCAAAATAGCTTTTTATATTTTTCTCGAATTCAGGATATCTATCATTCTCATTATTATAAACATTACTTGCTATGTTAGTATTCCCTTTCAATTTGCAACATCTCCTTAGTATATTAAAATTTCGAAATCACTTTTTTGTGTCTCTTGATGTCATCAACACCTACTATTCATTAAATTTCCTCCATATGTAATTTTTTCTATTGTACTAATATATCAGAAAACCTATGAATATATAAATAGACACTGCCTTGGCCCTTGGCAAGGAACTCTTAACAACGAGGTAGCATGGGAATTCAAATACGAAAAGAACATGTAAAAATGAGACATTTTGAGTTCAAAAAATTCGTTTGTAGATTCAAAAAAGGAAAGTAAACTTTACATGAATAAACTATTTTATTACAATTATGGAAGATGCATTTCCCGAAGAGAGAGGTTAAACATGAATAATAGATTGGAAGAAATACGAAAAAAGCATGGTATTAAGCAAGAAGAACTTGCTGCTGCATTAGAAGTATCCAGACAAACAATCGGCTCCCTTGAAAATGGAAGATATAATCCATCTATTATTCTGGCTTTTAAAATTGCACGGTTCTTCGGAATGACTATTGAAGAAATCTTTATTTATGAGGAGAAAGCGAATAATGAAAAATAAGCTATTATGGTCAATGATTATTGTTGGTGCATTACTTATAATTGCGGGTATCATTTTAGGTGTTGTTGGTGCAGAAATTTTAAACATACCTTTTATTCGAATGGATTTAGTACCAATAGGAGTTGGATTTTGCGGAGTCATGCTACTAGGTTCAGGCATCACTGAATTGGTAGATGAAAAGAATAAAACAAAGGAACAGCTTATTGAGGAAAAGGATGAAAGAAATATTGAATTAAGGCAAAACGCCAAATCAAAAGCATTTGATTTGATGATTAATTTATTCGGCTTCAGTCTTCCAGCATTAGCGATGTTTGGTTATATGAACGAGGTTTCTTTTTTTAGTCTCATAGCACTTTATTTTATCTGCTATGCTTATTACTTATATCGCCTTAAAAGTAATAAGGAGATCATGTAGAAAAAAGTGATGAATACAAAATTTTGAAACTTCCCCTATAGATTTTATTTTTTAATCTAATTCACAGGCATTTCACTATACAAACATAGCTACTGAATCATATTAATAGTAGTGTAAAGCTAACTTAGCTTTGCCCTCCTAGTTTGTGGTTTAGGGTCACTTTGGTTCGAGTGGCCCTTTTTTACTTCACAGAATTGAGCTTCAGGAAGCCCACTTCTTCAGAGGTGGGAGGAATGAAGTGCTTTTTTCTTTATAGAACATATGTTTATGTTGTATATTGTGAATAATCAAAAAAAGAAAGGGGTGACGGGTAATGACGAAAGGGAAGAAAGATTGTTTTGTTATAGAACTCAAGTTACTTATAGATACATGGCAAAAGGATATTCTATTAAAACGTTTTGAAATTGCCCGTACACTCTATAATACAACCTTGTCTTATGCAGTAAAACAATATACTTTAATGCAAGAATCAAAACACTATCGAAAACAATTACGTTGCTAAAAAGCGAAAAAATCGAATGATTCAAAAGAATTGAAGCAGACCGCAAAAGAATTAGATCACATTCGTCAATCTTTTGGATTAAGTGAATATCAACTGCATGCGTATATTAAAAAGCATCAGCATAATTATAAAAAACATATAGATAGCAATACTTCTCAGAAAATCGCCTCTACTGTCTGGAAAGCGGTTCAAGATGTTCTATTTAAAGGGAGCAAAGCACA
>NZ_JBHZDH010000054.1:0-36402 GCF_042755925.1 Lysinibacillus sp. NPDC059133
TAAAAGCGAAAATCAATCACTACATGGTCTATTACAATAATTATCGTTATCAATGGAATCTAAAAAGGATGGCTCCTGTGCAATACAGAAACCATTTCTTAGCTGCTTAATCTCTTTTTTTAGTTTGTCCTTGACTTGGGTACCACATTAATGTCTGAATCTGAGGAGTCTCTTTATTAATAATTTATCGTTGTATCTAATATATTTAATTTAATTGAATTAACCTACTTATTTCACTAGTTTTAATAATGCTTTAATATTCGTCACAATAATTGATAAAGCTTCTGCTGTCATATTTGGATGAATGGGCAAAGTCAACGCTTTTTCATACCACTCTTCTGCAATCGGGCATAATCCACGTTCATAACCTAATTGCTGATAATAAGGATGCCAATAGACCGGGATGTAATGTACATGAACTCCAATATTCAATGATCTCATTTGTTCAAACACGAACTTTCGAGAAATCCCATTAAGCTGAAGCATATACAAATGCCAGCCTGAATTAGTTCCTTCTAGCTGTTGTGGAACAATAATTCCTTTAACATCTTGAAATGCTTCGGTATAAAAAGCTGCGATGTCACGACGTTGTTGAATGAAAGTATCAAGTTTTTTCAACTGAGATAAGCCGAGTGCTGCCTGTAAGTCCGTCATGCGGTAATTATAACCAAGGTCCATCATTTCGTAGTACCATCCACCCTGATTACTAGAATATTCAGTATGCTCAATGCCATGACTACGGAATAATTGTAATTTACGATAGTATTCCTCATCATTTGTTACTATAATACCACCTTCAGCTGTCGTAATCGGCTTAACGGGATGAAAGCTAAACATTGTCATATCAGCTTGTGTCCCAACTTTTTTACCTTTATATTCAGCACCTAGTGAATGCGCGCCATCTTCAATAACAACTAAGTTATGTTTACATGCAATATCCATGATTGCATCCATATCTGCTGGCTGACCTGTAAAATCAACAGGGATTATTGCCTTTGTACGTGAGGTAATGTTCTTTTTTATTTCAGTGGGATTAATGTTATATGTCTCTTCATCGATATCTGCGAAAACAACCTTCCCTCCCATATAGCGTATACAGTTAGCACTAGCCGCAAATGTAATAGGTGAAGTGATTACCTCATCCCCTTCATCTATTCCTGCCGCATAACACGCTGCGTGAAGTGCCGCTGTTCCATTGCAAAAAGCTACTGCATATTGTGCACCAACATAATCAGCAATTGTCTGCTCAAATTGTTTTATTTTTGGACCTTGTGTTAAAAAAGGAGAGCGCAGTGTTTCAATTACTGCCTGTATATCTTCTTCGCTGATAGATTGACAACCGTATGATAAAAAAGATTCAAGCTTATTCATCTCATTCCCTCTCTCTTAATTATTTCCGGAAACTATACTTTGTTGAATAGTATTATTTAAATTAGGAATTTCAGGATTTACAAGGAGGAATTCGAATATATCAAGACATGTAACTGATGTACTTTTAAAGTTCTTTGCAATTAAGCTACATACTAGAAAATCTTCAATCGTATCAATAGTTAATCTAAATTGAGGATATTTTCTATCTTCAGATACTTCGAAATTTTTTCTAATAAATTTTATACCATTTTGATATAAGTAAAGTGTTACATGTTCAAGATATTTTTCTTCCAATACCAATTGACTTATTTCTTTTAATGCCTCTAGCTTTACAAGCTCTATAGCCAATCCTCTACTCCAATTTTCTCTAATAACCCATATATCAAAATTATCATCTTGCATTGCTAGTTCAATTACTTCATTCGCTATTTCAAAGTCTACAAAAGGACAGTCTGCTGTTACTCGAATAATATATTCCAGATTATATTTTTCAGCACATTGGATATATCTCTCTAAAACATTATTTTCATTTCCTCTAAAATAAGCAACATCATTAGCAATACACCATTCTACAATAGCATCGTCTTCTGATGAAATTGTAGTTGCAATAATAATTTCATTTATATGATTCATTAGTTTACATCTTTCTACCACATAGCTTAAAACCGCTTTATTATCTAGTTGTTTTAATACTTTCCCTGGTAATCTTGTAGACCCCATTCGTGCTTGAATAATTACACCTATGTTCATTTCATATCACCATATGTTTCTAAAATAATTTGTGCTATTCTTTGTGTTGCTTTCCCATCTAATACCTTTAATGCTTGATTCCTTATTTTATTTAAATTTTCGAGATCTCCTAATATAAGGTTCAAAAAATCACACGCTTGATCAATACTTCCTAAATTAATTAATAAATTCTCAAGTGCAAGAGACCTCACATATTCACCCATATAATTCCATTCTACTGAGCATACATTAACTCCACAATACATAGCTTCATACGAAGACATCCCTCCCATATTTATCAGTACATCAATATCTTTATAAAATTCAGGCATATTTGGAGCTAATAAAATTTCTATATTTAAAATACACAATTCATTAATAATTTTTAGGAACTTATTATATCTATTTTTATTGTTCACGACGATTTTAAAAAAATAACTTTTATTCAGTTCTTTTCTAAGAATATCCTTTAAAAAAGTACTTGTTAAATTGTCTGGATCAGACCCACCAAACATAACTCCTATTTTTTTTACTTCCTGTTTGTTTAAATAGGTACCACGCGATAAATCAGATCTTATAATTTGATACTTCAATCCTACAAAACTTTTTACAGATGATTTCGGTCTAATAAGTTTATCCGTATTAATAAATATATTAGGTTCTACTTCTTGTAAAGTTGCGTCATTTAAAGAAATCGTGTAATCAAATGTATAACTTGAGTAAATGTGTTTTGTAACATCGTCTATAAATGGAAAGTCACTAACAAGTAAAACCTTACTTGGTTTTCTTTCAAGCAAGGTCTTAAACTTATTACTTATATCATTTTGGTTAAAGAAAATGTATGTATCTTTGCTACCGAACGAAAAATTATTTTCATCATCAATCATTACCAAAAAATAGATATCTTTTGCGAAATTTTTTAACTCTCTATAAATTTCTTTCATTCTTATGAAATTTCCAAATCCAGATTTCTCAGTTAATAAAGTATGGAAAATAATCATTTAAAATACTTCCATTCCAGTACTGTATGCTTCTTAAGTTTTTGGTTCACTTTAAGACCAAGAACTTTATTTAGATCTCTAGGTTCAATGCCCCAACCTGGTCTTGTAAATTTCACATCACTTTCCCAAATAGATTGACCTACTTCTATATCTGTGTTCAAAACAATAGACCTAATAGAAGTTTTCCGTTCACCAATCTCGGATTTAGCTATTTGTTTTCTAGAAGAGCCTAAAGCCATCTCTATGTTTCGTATTTCATCAACCATAAATTTCATGTCTTTTGGATCCATGCTAAACCAATGATCAGGTCCCTCTAAATTTTTGTCTAACGTAAAATGCTTTTCAATAACTTTCGCTCCTAGCACAACTGCCCCTATAGCTGCAGTAGCTCCTGTAGTATGATCTGAAAAACCAATAATTTTATCTGGATATTGAAGCTTTAGGGTTTGAATTGTTTTTAAATTCATATCTTCCATAGGAGATGGATATTGGGCAACACAATGCATAATTACCATATCCTTTGTACCATTATTCTCTAATGTACAAATTGCTTCATCTGCTTCTCCTATAGTACATTTCCCTAATGATAACATGACAGGCTTTCTAGTTTGTCCAATATGCTGTAACATAGGTAAGTAATTCACATCAGAGGCAGCGATTTTAAAGCAAGGTACTTCTAGTTGATTTAAAAAGTCTACACCATCTATACTAAATGGTGTAGAAAAAGGAACCAAACCTAGTTTTCTCGAATATTCAAAAATTTCATGATGCCATTCTCTTTGTAAAGAGAGCTTATTAAACATATCACCAATAGGTTCTGTAACTTCTTTCCCACTCACTCCATATGTAATAAAACGCTCATAATCAGAGAGTAACTCTTCTGCTGTATAGGTTTGAAATTTAACTGCATCTACCCCACATGCAAATGCTGCATCAATTGTTTTTTTTATAAGTGTTAAATCATTATTATGGTTAGCACCTATTTCTGCTACAATAAATACGGGTTCATTATTACCTATTAATTTATCTCCTACTTTAAATGTCATCGCTGTTTGTCCCTTCTAAAGTAACTAAATTTTCGGAGTAGTCAATCTTTCGTTCAATTCCATATATGCATTCATAAGTGAACCTTTCATGAAGAAATTCCAGATATTCGCTCTTCCAACTAATAACAAATCATCATAATTTCTTTGATATTCTTTTCTCTAATTGAACTACTGAAGACGGAATATATCTTTAATATAAAATTACCGCCGATTTATTCTGCCTACAGAAGCTTTTATATACTCTAGTAGTCCTATAACATATAGTATTTTACATCACTCAATTAACTACTTCTCTACAGTGAAAATCCACCAACTATTTTTTTGTTCTAACTGATTTTTCCAATAATCTTCTCTTTCAATATTTATAATCTTGAAGCCAGTACTTTCTAATAATTCTTTTGCTTCTTCTAATGATAAAAATGTATAAAGCATATTTCTATAACTTGGATAGCGATCATCATTTAAAATATACGTTTGCTCCGATACTTTTTTACCAGTTTGAAACATATCATCTTCGTTTGTTCTAAAGTTTACAATAGATTTTCCACCTACTTTTAACAAATTAAAAATATGTTGTAAATCCTGTTTCATTTCCTCAAATTGTCGCAAAAATGCAACTCCATAAAGTAAGATAACATCAAATGTTTCATTTTGATAATCAAGTTCTTCAATAGAGTGCAAGCTCAATTTTTGTAGTCCACTGTAGTTCTTTAATTTATCATTAGCTATCTTCAAACATTCTTCACTGTAATCTGTACCGTATGTTTGAAAACCATAGTCTAAAAGTAACTTCAAATGTCTACCAGAGCCAAAGCCTATATCTAATGCTTTTTTAGAGCTATTTACCTCTATGTCTTTATAATTCCTAGCTAAAAATGCAACAATCCTTTCATTCGGATATAGCATAACATTTTTTTTTATTTCTTTAGTCCAAGCAATTTTATTTTGTAAATCACTATTGTTCATTCTACATCTTCTCCACTTCTATTTCTTCTAAAATTTTTTTATAATTCTTATATAATTGTTTCCGATTTGTTGATTCTAAAAGAATATATCCTCTATTTATAGTATCTTGACCTGTTTTAATAGGTTCTACTATATCCCCTATATTTAAATTAATCTCGCTTTTTACAACTACGAATTTATCTAAATCTGGAAGTGATTGCACCTTTCCTGGTGGTACATCTAAATAAAACATTCCTACTACATTATTACGAGTAAGTTTTTTTACATTTTCTTCACCGAAAGCTAACATATTAATCATATTATGTACAGGATTGTATCCTATTGCTAAAGGCAGAAAATTATACATAATCCCTAACCCAGCAGGTCTCAAAGACATTTCAACAAAATAAACAAACTTTTCATTGATTATTACATCAATATTCCCTATACAACATAAATCGTTTTTCTCATTTTCAAAGGCTCGATATAACTCTTCACCTATTCTCTTTTTAAGTTCAACTTTAGTATCATCAAATTCGTAAATATAGCCAACTTCTTGTCTATAGGGTAGATCACTCATAATTTTATCTCTAATAGCAATTATTTGAATATTACCTTGCTTAATTTGAAAATCTACGCCATACTCTACTCCCTCTATATACTGTTCAATTATAAGCGCCTCATTACTTAGCAAATTTTCTAATGAATATTGTACAGCGTCTATAATTTCATTTTTCTTAAAAATAGATATTACTCCCCTACTACCAGATCCTTTTTCTGGTTTAAGAATACAAGGCAAACCTACATTTCTAATAATTCCCTTTATATATTTAGCAGTTATATTTTCTCCCTCTATTACTTGTTTTTTAGGGTTAAACAATGACCTCGTTTTTAAAAACTCGGAATATTTACTTTTCACAGTCATTTTCAATGCCATTTCTTTTGTAACACCTGGAAGATTTAAAGTATCATTAATACTTCCTATTGTTTTTAAAAGATAGCCTATAGTTGAAGGAATAATAAATTTAATATTTTTATCTTTTATTTTATGAATAATTTCATCTTCATTTTTCAAGTCAATTTCGTAGAATTCATCAACAATTTCCTTTACAAAATCACTTATCACTCTATCTATTGCTATTACATAGAATTGCTTCGATTTAGCATATTGAATTGCTTCGATTTGTTCAACACCGGTACCAATTGCTAATATCTTAATTTTGGATAGAGACACGATTATCACTTCCTCATGTTTAACAAACTCAGTTTAAAGATTTTCAGCAAGTTCTTTTAACTCTAGCATAGTTAACCATTCTTTATTTTTATCACTCGTGTATTCAAAGCCTTCTGGTAATTTCTTTCCACCTTCTGTAAACTTCGGTGACCAAAACGGGAACTCAGGTTGAATTACATAGTAATTATCGAACTCCACTGTATGACGCGCATCGTCTTCCATAATCATTGCTTCATGTAATTTCTCACCAGGTCTAATTCCAATTATTTCAATTTCGCATTCTGGTGCAATAGCTTTAGCCAAATCTGTTACCTTCATACTAGGAATTTTTGGTACAAAAATTTCACCACCATACATACGCTCTAAATTATCTAGAACAAATTGTACACCTTGGTCTAAAGTAATCCAAAAACGAGTCATACGTTCATCTGTAATTGGTAACTTTCTTTTGTCTTTAATCTTTTTAAAAAATGGAACAACACTACCACGGCTTCCTACTACATTACCATAGCGCACGACCGCAAAACGTGTTTTCTTTTCTCCAACATAAGCATTGGCTGCAACAAATAGTTTATCAGATGCTAGTTTTGTCGCACCATATAAATTCACCGGTGAGCAAGCTTTATCCGTTGATAGTGCAATGACTCTTTCTACACCGCGATCGATTGCCGCTTCTATAATATTTTGTGCACCGTGAATATTCGTTTTTACAGCCTCAAACGGATTATATTCACATGCATCTACATGTTTCATCGCTGCCGCATGAATAACAATATCCACATCATCAAATGCTCGATATAAACGCTCTTTATCCCGTACATCTCCAATAAAAAATCGAATTCGCTCATCTTTAAATTCCTGCTTCATTTCGTATTGCTTCAGTTCATCACGGCTGAAGACGATTACTTTTTTCACATCTTCATTAAGTATCTTACGTATAAATTTCTTACCAAAGGAGCCTGTACCACCTGTTACTAGCACAGTTTTATTATCTAACACCATCATTTAAAAACTCCTATCTTAAATCTTAATAATTAAGTATATTTCCTACGAGATTTAATTTTCAAACCCATTATTATATCGACAATTCATCTTAATCATAAAGATAAAACTGTTAATCTATAGTTTTTTTTATAAGTGCATAAAATCGTTCTTCATTTATTAATGGGACGCCTTCTATTTTTGCCCCTTTTTCAGCTGTATTGTACACTTGGCATTTGCTTACCCTACATTTTCGATTAAACCATCTTAAATAGCTATTTAAATTAGGTAACGTTTTAATGAGTTCTTGAGTATTAGATTCTATTTCAATAAACTCCTCGTCCATTAATAATTCTCTTCCAGAAGTAGAATTCATAGCATGCGTATTTTCATTAGCAAAACCTAAATCCTGACCAAACAAGATTATTGTCCTAAACTCTAAATACTCTAACAAACTATAGCCCGCTGTAGCTACAGACCCACCAGTTTCTAATAAGGGATAGGATTTTTTTTCCACAAAACACTCAGCCAGATCATATCCTTCTTGCATCAAAATACTTTTTTTTCCTTGGTGTTGCCTTACAGTATTAAAATCTGCAGTACTTAAAAAGAAGAGGTCGCCTGTATACCCTGAATCATTAAATTGATCAACAATATTTGATTGACAATCCGTTATAATTACGGCATCTGGGACAATATTTTCTTTTAGTAGTACTTTCAGGGCAGAACCTACGCATAGCAGATATACCTTACTCCTAATATTTCCCAACCACTTTTTTGTTAAATTCAGGGATGGTCCACTAGAAATTAGGCAAGCGATATTTGTATTTTGCATATTTTCTTTATACTCTGTCAGACCAAAATAATTTTGCTGTACATTTTCGTGAAAATTTTTCCTCATCATTGAAAAAAAACGCTTGTAAGACATCTGCTTTATTTTTATATCCATCAACAAATAATAAAGTGGATGGCCTTTGTCCATTACTTGTAACCAAACATGCGGCATGATAATTTGAAAGTCATTCGGGATAGATATTTCTTTAAAGTCTGTTGTGATAGTTATATTATCTAACAATTTTTCGCTATAGTATACAGATTGATATAACGCTATTTCTTTTTCATCTAAGGCAAAAACAATAATCGGCTTTTTCTCTTCTACTAAATTTGCTAAAGCTTTTAAATGATAGCCTAATCCTAACCCTATTAATAAATACCCTTTAGCTTCATTATTAATTTCACTTTCAATAAACTTTTTCACCTCTGTAAGGGGACGGTACTTGCTATACAATAATATATTATTTACCTTTAATGTAGCGTTGCCATCATGAGCATCAAATTTTTCGAATTCCATTATATTCGAGAAGCTCCTGATTCTATATCTTTAAAGAATGGAGCAATTTCATATTCAAATATATCTGCTACTAAATTATAATCTCCGATAGATAGCCCCTCATTTATTTCTCCCAGGTAATCTATAATCTTCGTCATATCGAATCCTATCGACACATTGTTTGCTTGTAATAGCCTACTTGCTTCAACTACCCAGCAAGCCCCTTCCGAGAAATCTTTAATATGACCAAGAGCTTCCGCAATCTGGTCATCACGTAGGACATTTGCAATCATCATACAACCTTCAGGTAGTCCCCCAATATACTCGTTAAAACTTAAAATTGTTTCGTTCAACAAATCATTCATATTTTGTAACCTCACATTAATTTATTGGCATTTTCTATCATATCTAAAACATATTGTTTCGAAGTATAAAAAACTTCTAATAATCTTGAATAAAGCTCTTTATTCTGATTATATACTCTTTGATAAGCTTCCTTATCACTCTCATTAGGGGTTGGTTCATAATTACGTAGGACATTTATCGTAATTGGATCGAATATATGATTCATCGCAGTTTTTGTCTTATATTTTTTAATTGATTTATCTATCTTATCCAACTCAAGTAAAACACTTTTTTCAAATACCGTATTCGAATTATTTCTCTCCAATTTTGCCAGACCAACTTGAATTTGACTAATAAGCTTATTATAAATCACTATTTCATCCTGCATTTTACTGATGAAAATATCCTTATTTATATCATGCGGTTTAAAATGAATACTTACTTCTATGCTATCTTCTCCATTAATAAATAGTTTGCAAAATTCCAAGAAGGAAAGTTGTTCCATTCCTTCTATTTTGGCTCCACCCTCTGTACAATTAAAAATTGGCGCCGAATGCTGTATTTGCTTATTTAGCCTTTCAAAATCCCTCTTCATAAGCAAAAATGCATAGTCAGTTAGAATTTTATCATTATAATAGCCTGTTATTTCAAACATTCCACGCTCTTTCATATAGGCTTCATCTACTTCTACAAAGTGTTTGTTGCTATCCTCATGCGATTTATTATCAGTGTATGCCAAATCCTGTCCAATAATCGCAACAGGTCCCTTCGTCATATAGCAAGCTACTGAAAAAGCAAAGTTGGCTACTGAAGCTCCGCCTGTAATAAGTGGGACTTCAATATTAAATTTCTCCATGATATATTTTCGAAAATCACTGTCTCCACCATCTAAAAGAGCATACTTTCTATTTAAAAATATCTCCTGTATTTTATAATGGCTACTGAATCCGAAAATTAAGTGAGACTTAATATCGCTAATCTCTTTAAAATGACTATAATTTGCCTTTCCCCCATCTATTGATACTACATAATCAGGTTCTATTCCATGGTGTTTTAAGGAGTTAATAGTAGAACCTGAAGCTATCGTGATAACTTGATTCCTAACTTTTTTCAGCAACGGAATTTGTTTTTTTAAAGAAGGCCCCCCTGAAATAACAACAACAGGACAATTATATTGTTTTTCTAATTCTTTAACTGAGTGACTTCTAAATGTATGTAAGAGATTATGTATATAATTTTCCTGCCATTCGTAGGAGAATCGCCTTGTTGTGTTTTCTCTAACTTGATGAAGTCTTTGGATTCTTTTGACGCTCTCTAAAACACTTAAGTACTCTTCCTTAAAAATTTTATCGTAATTAGGTGAGCATATCACCTTCACCTTAGCACTTAAATTCTTTAAAGCGGTACTTATAGTTTCCTCAATAATTTCACTCTTTATTTCCTCAAGCAATATATAGTCATTATTTTTCCCTACAGTATCAGAAAGCTCTCTACAAAGCGGATCTATAACAATTAACATTTCCTTTTTAGTTATTTGATTTTTTAATTCATTAACGATATATCCTAAACCATGACCAAAAACTACGTGAACAAAATTTGGTTCAAACTCTTTTTCCACGATTCTCTTTGCTTCCTGGATAGGATTATATTTGCTATGTAAAAAGTAATCATTAACTTTAATAGTTTGTAGATTATTAATAGTAGGTAAGTATTCTATTTTATATTTACTCAAATTCAGCCACCTCTCATTTATTATCGACTGTAAAATAAAAAAATAAAGGAATCTGTCAAAAAGAAGACAGATTCCTTTATCTTATACCAAACGCTATTCAATTATTGTAATAATTGAAGAACGCCTTGTGGTTGTTGATTAGCTTGAGCTAACATAGATTGAGCTGCTTGCATTAAGATGTTGTTTTTAGTGAAGCCCATCATTTCTTTAGCCATGTCAGTATCACGAATACGAGATTCTGCAGCTGTTAAGTTTTCAGAAGTCGCACCTAAGTTGTTGATAGTGTGCTCTAAACGGTTTTGTACCGCCCCTAAATCCGAACGAGTAGCAGAAACTGTAGTTAAAGCATTGTTAATTGTTGTAATTGCATCATCTGCAGCAGTTTGAGAAGAGATGCTTAATCCAGAAACACCGATTGCACCTGCACTCATACTATCAATTGAAAGACTGATGTTTTGTCCTTCGTTCGCACCAATATGGAATGCTTTAGTAGCAAATGAACCGTTTAATAATTTTTGAGTGTTGAACTCTGTGTTGTTTGCAATACGTGTGATCTCTTCAGAAAGTGCATTGATTTCTTTTTGTAAATCGCCACGGTCAGAAGTTACGTTTGTATCATTCGCAGATTGTACTGCCAATTCACGCATACGTTGTAGGATAGCGTGTGTTTCGTTAAGAGCACCCTCAGCAGTTTGGATTAAAGAGATTGAATCTTGAGCGTTTTTAGTTGCCATGTCAAGACCACGGATTTGGCCACGCATTTTTTCAGAGATTGCTAAACCAGCAGCATCGTCACCAGCGCGGTTGATTTTGTAACCTGAAGATAATTTCTCAAGGTTTTTAGAAGCTTGAGTGTTGTTGAATGCTAGGTTACGGTGTGTGTTTAAAGCTGAAATGTTGTGTTGAATTCTCATTTGGAATTCCTCCTTGAATGTTTGTTTTGTCATTCCACATCCGTGTGGAATTTCGGATTAGGTAGTATGTATGTACTTCCTGCCCCTTACAATCTATATATCGTATTTAGTTGGAAATGTTTAATAGTATTTCGAAAGTTTTTTTTTTTATGTAATAGATTCCAAATTATTTTCTCTTCAGCTGCTCTAAGAAACTTGATGAGGTAGAAAGAGCTTCTCTATTTTGAGCTTGAATTGCTTCAAAAACTTCGGAACGGTGTACTTTAACTGTTTTTGGCGCGACAATGCCGATTTTAATTTGCTCACCTTCGACAGCTAATATTTTAATTTCGATTTGATCGCCAATCATAATAGATTCATCTTTCTTACGAGAAAGTACTAGCATTATTTCGCACTTCCTTCCAATGTTTGCATTGGGTAGCGTAGTGGATAGGATTTATTATCTTGCAGGACAATTTGTTTACCACATTTTTTATCCATATTAACGATTATAGGTGCAAGCAAATTAATAGTTGATTCTTGGAATGTTTCCTTCATTGTTACAATAGAGTATGTAAGCACGTCCTCTTCTTTCTCGATTTGTAGCTGATCACGATCATCTTCACTTATATCAAAGCTGTAATCTTTTTTGAAGGCGAACGGATAGGCAACTACAAAACCAATTTCTGTGTGCTCAACTGATTGTAATATTGCTAAAGGAAGATCAGCATCTATAGGTAGTATTACAAATTTTTTTTCATCCTCTAATCCTAATAGTCCCTGTTCAAACGTAAGGATGTCTTGTTCAGATATTTCGACTTCACCTAAAAATTTTGTAGCAATTTTCATTATTTCATACGCTCCTTTAAATGATGACATCGATGTTAACATCTGGTCTTTGTACCATTGTACCAATTACTTTACCTGGCGTATATTCGTGAATTGGTTTGTTCACCTTTGCGTCAATAATTGGTTCTCTACGCTGGATATTGACATCCGTTGTCCCAGGGGTATAGTCAATTTTGACAGATCCTACAGATGGGACAAACTTAATATTAAATTGCGCTTGGTGAGGGCCATGATTTTGTTTTGCAATACCCTGAATTGTCGCACGCCCATGCCCTTTACCGGAATTATCCATCATCTGGCGCCCTTCTCTTGCTCTTCGCGCCATTCCCTTAAGTACCTCTTGTTTACCTTTTTGTGCGTAGTTGGCACTAGATTCCAGAGGTCCAATCATACCTAGATCTCGTCTTGCCTGAGAAGAGTCTATTTTTAAAACACCTCTAGTTGTACGAATATCTAAAATAGCTGCGGGTTGTTCAATACGCTGGGTCGCTTTTGGTTGTTTAATATACTGTTGTGGCTTTGATATATTAAGGTCTATTTTCGCATCTGTTGTATGAATTTGAATTTGTGGGAGTCTCATCTACTTCTCTCCTTTCAAGAAAAGCGTCTGAACAAAATGTCCAAACGCTTCTTTTAATCTTATTCGTTAAGATCTCTCAAATCCGACTCAAATTTAAATAGAAGAGACTATTTTATCTAATAAAATCTACTAATGTTTGTTGAATAATTTGTGCACCTACAGATAATGCAGCCTGATGAATGGAATTTTGAGTGATCATTTCTGTAATTGCTTTCGCGTAATCAACATCTTCATTATCGGACATTTGCTTTGTTACACTTATTTCTCGGATATCAAGACGATTCTCCATTAACTCTACACGATTTTGACGTGCCCCGACATCAGCCTGAGCCTCGAGAATTTTATTATGGATTGCAGTAATATCATCTCCAGTGCTTTGTTCAGCTACTCCTCCAAGCGCATTACCGATTTCTTCACCAGTAGCTGGACCACCAGGACGTTCAGGATCTAAAAGATCTGAAATTTCCCCCATCATATCATCAATATTTTGAAATAGTTCAGCTCCAGGAGTATTCACGTTCATCTGAATGCCATCATAAACTTCAATCTTTACGTCTTCGGAATTTACATTTGTATTAAGTGCACCATTTTCAAAAAGCGGCTGACCTGTTTTCGTACCACTAAAAATATAACGATCAGCAATTTTTGTATTTCCGACATCCTGAATTTGCTGACGAATTTGATCGATTTCAGTTTTAATTTTCGCACGATCTTCTGGAGTATTCGTATCATTTGCTGCTTGAATAACAAGCTCACGCACACGCTTCATCTGCTCACCAACTTGGTTGAGCGATTCGTCTGTTGTGTCTAACCAGTTATTAACCTCATTCATATTACGTGTATATTGTTCTACTTGACCTAAATCACGGCGAAAGCCCATTCCTTTTACTGCAATAACTGGGTCATCAGAAGGACGAGTAATCTTCATACCTGAAGTGATTTGATCTTGTAGTTTGGACATTTTACCGTAGCTATTATTTAAATTTAAAAGCATATTATTAGATAGCATGGATTGCGTTACGCGCATTTTTTAAAAGCCCCTTTCTATCGTAATTCTATTTTTATAGTCCTACACGGCCCATGCCGTTAATGATTTTGTCTAATGTTTCATCGACAACTGTAATCATACGTGCGTTGGCATTATATGCTTGTTGGAACGTAATCATATTTGTCATTTCCTCATCAAGGGACACTGAACTAACTGAGGCACGATTACCAGAAAGTGTTACTAATAATTTTTCTGAAGTCATGTTTAAGCGATAAGCTTCTTCACCATCAGTTCCTAGTTTCCCGATCATTCCTTGATAAAAAGAGTTAAATGTCGCACCATTTAAATCAGCTTGGCTTTTTGATTGAAGATTAGCTAGTTCAAGTGCAAATTTACCATTTCCTTCTTCATTCGCTGCGTCAGAAGCAGCTAATTTAGAAGGATCTTTTATGAAAACATCGTTTACCTTAATATTGCCTGCAGTTATTACTCCGTTTTCCCCAGTAAAGAAATCATCATTATTTTTAACACCTGTTAAATCATAACCTTCCTTGTGCAGGTCATTGAAGGCTTTAGCAAATTTAGCTGCCAAATCATTAAGGTCTTCTAATGTTTCAACGTAATAACCTTTTGGCCCATCTGGACTATCATATCCGTACGAATCAATAAGAGATAACAGTTTCCCTTTACCTGATTCTAACTGGTCATATGTAATGGATTCTGATTTACCAAGTCCACTTACTTGAATAGATGAGAACACATTGGACAAGTCGTTGCCATTAATTTGCTTGGAACCACTTGGATCTGCGACAGTGCCATTTACTTCGATAGTAGCAAAGTCTCTACCATTCACTAGTTCAATTTCCTCTGTACCATATTTGAGCACAACTGTAAGGCTTCCTTCAGCCACAGCACTAGCATTTCCGCCAGATTCGACACGTTTAATGGATACAGGTATGTAATTATTTAATTCATCGATTAACACATCACGTTCATCGTATAAATCGTTCGGTACATGACCATTCGGCTCTACTTCCTGCACTTGTTTATTAATGGCAGCAATTTGCTTTAAGAGTGAGTTGATACGATTAGTCGCTACATTAATTTCGTTCCCTAAATTACCTTGAATTGTTTTTAGCTGCGTATCCATATATTTAAAGGATTCAGCTAGGTGTTCAGCTCGTTGCATCGCTACTTTACGAGAGGCTGCATTTTCTGGGTTTGTACTGACATCTTGAAGCCCTTTCCAGAACTGTTCTAATGCTGCGTTTAAACCATATTGAGACGGTTCGTTCATGATATCTTCCATTTGAGAAATCGCATTTGAACGTGATTCCCAATAGCCTAGTTTGTTTGTTTCTTGACGGACTTGACGGTCGATAAATTCGTCACGAACACGTTGAATCGATCCCGCTTCAACCCCAGTTCCGAGATGCCCTGGATAGTTAGGTTGATTTAAACCTGCTTGTGGGAAACCTTGCGTCGCTTGCATATTTACTCGTTGGCGAGAGTAACCTAATGTATTTGCATTGGAAATATTATGTCCAGTTGTATATAGAGCTGTTTGTTGTGTAAATAAACCGCGTTTACTTGCTTCTAAGCCCATAAATGTTGAGCGCATTTTTTTTCCTCCCTTTTATAACGTTTTTAATTTCAAGCAAATGTTTCTTGCATGGGTGCAAAAAACTATGCTTGAGAATCGAAATATGATTTTTTGGCCATTGAATTTGTGCCGCGAACCTCACTGCCAGAGTAGTTCATTTGCTCAGTTCGAGGTCGTACATTATCCAATGTCAGATTGACAAATTGTAGTGATTGGAACACTAGTTTTTGATTTAAATCGTTTTGTTTTTTTAAGTCGTTGATAATTTGCAATAATCGATTGCGAACAGCTGAGAGCGTGTCTTTTTCAGTCTGTTGTTCAGCAGCCTCGATGACATCAGCGACAGTTGCTTTGTCAGTTGAAGCAAATCCTTTTGCCCCAAGGTAATCCGTTACCTGTTTCTGACGCTGTTGCTCGAGCTTATCGATGGCTGCTACATGTGCCTGCTCATCCTTGAGCATTTGGTCCAGTGCTTCGATATCGCCAGCTGTAATGATTTCGGTTTTTTTAATGGCTAGTTCAAGTAAGCTTTTATGCATTCTTTCTAGTTTTGTTAGTGTAGAACAGATCGTGTCTACAGACATATTGCGAAGCACCCTTTCTGATATTCCTTAGAAACGATAATATTTCAGCATATCTTCTGCCACTTTGCGAGCGTCCACTTTGTATTCACCAGAAGCGATATCTTCTTTTAATTGTTTTACGCGTTCTGTACGCTCTGTGCTGTATGTTGAAATCCCTTGCATCTCCTGTGCAGTCTTTGAAATTTCTATTTTATCTGCGAAGGATGCCTTATTAGTGCTTGATTGTGCATTGCGCACCTGATTCTTATAGGCGTTCACTGCATTAATCCCATATGATGTAATTTTCATGTAATCCCCCTATCTAAAAGCTTATCTTCTTATTATTTCGGATTGTCTCACATAATGTTAAGTTTTCAAATATAAAAAAGTGTGCTAATTTTGTTTAAAATTAACACACTTTAGGTCTATCAATTATGCCTCGGCATAATTGCGTCCTGAATCGGCTTTGTGCTTGCACAAAGAACTCCTTGCCGATTCCGTGACATCCGCCGGAGGCTTTGGGCCAATACGATGTTGGTCACTCAGGCGTTTTCACAGGATGTGAAGGTATTAGACTGAGTTCCTCTATTCCAGCAGGTGTTTGGACACTCGCTGAAAGAAGTTAACGTTTTCGATCTGCGTGATAGGTTACACGATCACGATCTACCACACTCTCACGAAACTCTTTCGCCGCTTCGAATGTGCGAAGCTCCGACTTCAATTCATCCTGACATTTTGTACAAAGCTTGCCTGTTGTCGTTAGATGACCGCAGTTATCACATGGATAGCCAAGATTCGGGAACATCGCAGGCTGTAAACGCCCCTTGCGTACCCATTTGTACAATAACTCCTCTTCAGCTCCTGTTGCTTCAACAATTCGCTCTACTGTCGCCGCACGGTTTTCACGTTTACGTAAAAAGCGATAAACGATTTGATATAAATCTTCTTCCGATTGAGCGCATTTATGACATACTTCTCTGACCCCTATATAATTAAAAAACTCATTACATTTCGGACAATTACGAACCTCTGCCATCTATTCTTCCTCCTCTTGCATAATAACAACAAAATACGAACCTTATATAACTCGTAATCTATTATACACAACGCATTAGCATTTTCATCCATTAATTAGTGTGAAGCTTTTGACATTTTCGGCACCCGCGTTCAATAAAATCTCGGTGGCATGCCGTAAAGTAGTCCCTGTCGTTTTTATATCGTCAAAAAGAAGGTATTCTTTATGCTCTACATTAGCTCCTTCTATTAGGCGGAAAAGAGGAGCCGCATGGATTCGCTGTTCTCTATTTTTGGAGCTTTGCGTTTCTGTCGTCGTCTTTTCTAAGAGTTGCACAAAAGGAATATTAGCCGCCTTTAATAACTCCTCCATATGCGAAAAGGTACGTTCCCTTTGCTTAATGGGGTGCATAGGAATCGGTATAATGGTTGCTTTTTCATGTTTGAAGCGCGCATATAGTTCCTGCCGAAATACTTTAGCGAGAACTACATCCTGAAGAAATTTATATTGATGTAAATAATCTTTCATCGCATCGTTATATTGGTAAAGTGCTGTTGCTGTTGAGGAATATTCAAATCGAGCTAAGCACCTATGACAGATGGTTGGTTGAAATTGTTTTGTTAAAAGTAGTTTCCATGAAATTGCTGATTGCAAAGGCTGTGAGCATAATAAGCACAGTGTTTCAATTTTATTCATGATGAAAATCCTTTCTTATTATAATAAAGAATTTTTGTACGCGCATCATCCATTTCAGTCGTAATGCCATGATGAAAAAATACGACATCTCCATCTGCAAAATTGGCATTTCGACCAACTCGTCCTGCAATTTGTATGAGTGCACTTGAAGTAAAAATCGTTGATTCTGCCCCAATCACTGCAACCTGTACATTCTTGATCGTAATCCCTCTTTCTAAAATGGTCGTAGTCAGTAAACCCGGAACTTCTTCATTTCGTAATTTAAGCACTTTTTCTTTACGTCCAGGATCTTCCGCATGTACTGCCATGATGCTGTCATCTAATAATTGAAAAAGAGGTGTAGCTATTTTCATTAACTCTACTTTTGGGAAAAATAATAGAAAAGGCTCTTTACGTGCAAGGCGCTCCTCTGTCCATTGTTTTAGCTTTCGTGGGATTTTTCCTCGTTTTAAACTTTTTTCATAGCTCCATAGGGAATGAAATCGAGGGACTGGTAATGGACGATTATGATAGCGCTTCGGGATAAATGAATAGCTTTCATTTTGATATTGAGTAAGTAATTTATGCGACGGGGTTGCTGTGACCAACATTATTGGTGCGTTTTCTGTTTTTGCCTTTTGCACAGCGCTTTGCAACGTTTCATCAAATGTATATGGAAAGGCATCCGCCTCATCAACAATCATGACATCGAACGCTCGTTCAAAACGATAAAGCTGATGAGTTGTAGCCAACACAAGCTGGGCATAACCCTCCTGCTTTGATGATCCACCATATAATGCATGGATCCTCGTTTGCGGGAAAACTGATTGAAAGCGCGGATATAACTCTAGCACTACATCTGTGCGAGGCGTAGCGATACATACGCGCAAGCCCTGCTCTAACGCATAATGAACAGACGGGAAAAGTAGCTCTGTTTTACCTGCTCCACAAACTGCATGGATAAGATGGGAACGTTTTGCTTTAACACTTTCTAGCATTTCCTTTGCCGCCTGCTGTTGAAGCACTGTAAATTGCCCCGTCCAATTGAGTGAATGCTTTCTTGTCCTAATTGCGCGAGGGCCTGTCCAAATCATTAATTGCGTACAACTGCTCACTCTCCCCATATTCAGACAATGTCTACAATAGATACATGGCTGTCGGCACTTTGAACAAGCAAACGTTGTAAATTGCTGAGGATGATCATTATGGCAACGATTGCATTTTAGATGTGGCTCTTTTTGAATTCCTTCTATTATACGGAAGTATTGATGATGGATTGATTTCTCGATATCCTCCTTGGAAAATGGGGCATGCTCCTTTAACCAAATACGTCCTTCATGAAAATCTCGTAATGCAGGTGGCAACACCCAACCTTTGTATATCATTGCTTTGCTCCTTTCATGTGGTTTTTTATCGGCGATAAGGGATTTCTCTTTTAGCGGGTGTTTGGACACCCGCTAAAAGAAGTTAAAAAAACAGCCTCTACATAGTTGCTGTAGAGACTGTCTCACTTACTATTATTTTTTTGTCCAGCCTAGACCCATTGAGCCTTCACCTAAGTGTGTGCCAATGACGGGACCGAAATAGCTCAATTTAAAGTTAACGTTCGGGTAAGTTGCTGCTAGTTGTGCTAGCCATTCCTCGGCTTCTGCCTGGCAATTGGCATGGATCACTACAGCGTCCATCGCTTCATACTTACTAGCATCCTCTGCTAGTAGCTCCTCCGCACGCTTTAATGCTTTTTTACGTGTACGAATTTTTTCAAAAGGTACAATGACCTTGTCCGCAAAATGCAGTATAGGTTTCACTTGTAATAAGCCACCTATTAATGCCGCTGCTGCAGACAGACGTCCCCCACGTTGTAAGTGCGCTAAGTCATCTACAATGAAGTAAGCACGAACTGATTGCTTCATGTCCGCCAATGAAGCGAGAATTTCTTTTGCGGAAACGCCTTGAGCCGCCATTTCAGCTGCTCGTAGAACGTAAAAACCCTGCACCGCACAGGATATTTCACTATCAAAAGTGGACACCTCAATGCCTTCCACCATCTCGCCTGCTTGAATGGCGCCTTGATATGTACCACTGATTCCACTTGATAAATGAATAGATATTACCTCATCATACTCTTTTGCCAGCTCTTCAAAGAGAGCGGCAAATTCTCCAATTGGAGGCTGCGTTGTTTTGGGGAATTCTTTTGCCCCGCGTACTTTATCATAAAATTCAGATGCCGTGATATCTACTTCTTCTTCAAATAGTTGACCTGAGATATTTACACTTAACGGAATCATATGAATGTTTAAGCGTGCTCGTTCCTCAGCCGAAATATATGCAGTACTATCTGTTACGATTGCTGTCCTCATCCATGTCCACTCTCCTATTCTAAATAGTTTACAATCAATTGCGCCTCGGCGCAATTGTTGTCCGGATTTTGAATTGTGCTCGCACAATTCATTCCTTTCAAAATCCGTGACATCCGCCGGAGGCTTTATCTTCATTCAGTAGGTCCTACTGAATGAAGATAAAAAGAAATGAATGTGAAATGAATTACGACATAACGTAATCTTGTCTAAATGTCGAATAGGAGGAAGCCACTTCACTCTTTCATCATTCTAGACATCTGCTAAATTGACACCCTTTGAAAGAAGTTAAACTTAGCATTCATTTCACATTCATTCCCTATATAGTAAAGAATTTATCTCCTCTTAGCCAAACTAAATTCGCCTGAGGTTGTTCTTCATCCTATTAATCCTTTTCTGAATGAGTAAAGGCTCATCACCATAATGTGGGGTTGATTTCCATTCTAATGAAGCTAGTCCAATAAGCGGTTGGGCGTGATGCTTTTAATCTTTCCGCTACTGCGCTCGCTCTAAGGGCTTAACTTTAACGCTAATGCCCGGGAAATCGCTCAACCTCAACTTTTAGCGATGAGCCTGAATGAAGATATCCTCATTTTTATTTGCCAGTACTTGATTTCGTGTCGTCCATATAAAAGACGCTAGTGACCTTCCACTGTCCATCTTCTTTGACGAATACTGTCACTTGTTGTCCTGCACTTTCATGCTTCACATTTGTTTTAGTTTGTACTAAATGCAATGTTATATTGGAATGGACCTGTGCTTCATTTTCGTTATATTTTATGATTGTATTATCTTTAGCATCTCGTTTAACGTCCGACTCTTTAAATACTTCTATCGTGAATTTTTTTTCTTCATCATAGTTGAAACCTTTTGGATCCTTCGAGAGCGTTTGCATATAACGATCAATTTCTTTTGAATTAAAAGCTTCAATATATTCATTAAAGGCAGCTAATATCGCTTTTCCTTCATCAGCAGGGACATTTTCTGCCTTTGTTATTTGTCCACCATTCATTTCAAATCCGACGGTTCCATCATCAATGATTTTTTGTCGATCTTCCGCACTCATTTCATCTTTTTTATTACCACAGGCAGTTAACATTAATAAGGTAAGAACTGCTAGAAAACTTTTCTTTAACATCAAAAAACCTCCCGCGCATATTGTAGCATATAAATCCCCTTGTAGGAATTTTGTTGTGTATTTTCAACATTTAGGTGCTACATCTTCCTTATGACGCCCATGCTTTTAAAATGTTGCATGATTAAATCGATCCCTATGTATAAATTGTTACACTTTTCGAGGATTCGTTCCTACTAAAAAAACTGCTTTAAAAACTACTAAATAATATAGTAGCCTTTAAAAACAGCTTTAAATTCAGATATATGCTATTAGCGTACTTCAACCCAGCCATTTTTGATGGCTGTAACAACAGCTTGTGTACGGTCGTTTACATTCATTTTTTGTAAAATGCTTGAAACGTGGTTTTTAACTGTTTTTTCAGAAATGAACAGTGTCTCACCAATTGTACGGTTCGATTGTCCATCTGTTAATAATTGTAATACTTCACATTCACGTTTTGTTAGCAAATGGAATGGGCGACGAATTTCTGTTTGATGGAAGTTACCTTTATTTTCATGCTCAGAAAGACGACGGAATTCCGCTACTAAATTTTTAGTTACTTTTGGATGTAAATAAGATCCACCATTCGCAACTACTTTAATAGCTTCAACAATTTCGTCAGCATCCATCTCTTTCAGCATATAGCCGAGTGATCCAGATTTTAGCGCGTGTGTTACGTATGTTTCATCATCATGGATGGAAAGCATAATAACCTTTGCATCTGGGTATTCATTAACTAACTCTGCTGTTGCCTCTACGCCATTTTTCCCCGGCATATTAATATCCATTAGGACAACATCAGGTTGATTTTCAGCATATAAAGAAACTACATCTGTACCATCATCACCTTCTGCTACCACATCAAACGTATCTTCAAAATCTAAAATACGCTTTACTCCTTCGCGGAATAGCTGGTGATCGTCTACAATAATAATCTTCGTCATTTGTCTTTACCCCCTAAATTTCTCCAACAATCATTTTACTCTACTTCTAACGGAATTTTAAATAAAACCGTCGTCCCTCGATTTATCTCACTTGTAATTGAGATTGTCCCATCCAAAATTTCGATACGTTCTTTCATACCTAAAATCCCAAAAGAATGGTCTCTTACTTTCTGTGGATCGAAACCTATGCCATCGTCCTTTACAACGATATTTACGCCATTTTTCAACCACTCAAGCTTTACCCAAATATCCTTACATTTACCGTGTTTCATGGCATTCGTTACACATTCCTGCACTAAGCGGAAAATAGATACTTCATAGTTTGATGGTATACGCTTTTCGGTGCTTCTTGATTGGAAATGAACTTCAACACCAGGATTATATTCAGTCACTGTCGATAAGTACTTTTTTAATGTCGGAACAATTCCCAAATCATCAAGTGCCATTGGCCTTAAATCATAGATTATACGTCGCACCTCTGATAATGCATCACGCACCGTTTTCTTTAAATCAACAATTTCAGCCAAAGCATATTCAATGCCCTTTTCACGATACGTTCTGTCTATCAAATCAGTGCGCATTAGTACATTTGCTAGCATCTGAGCAGGTCCATCATGAATTTCCCTAGATAGACGTTTGCGCTCCTCTTCTTGTGCCGCAATAATACGTATACCAAAATCTTGTTTCATTTTTGCTTGTTCAAGTGCTAAACCAACATTTTTTAAATCTAAAGTTAAGTAATTCAAAACGACATTTACTTGATTGACAATATGATCTGCACGTTCAATCGTATCGAGTAATGCTCTTAATCTTCTCTCTAAATCATCTCTTTTATCACGTAGCTGCTTTTCTTGTGTTCTAATAACGGAGAGCTTCACTTGAAAATCCTGTGCAGTTTCATATGCTTCTCTAACTTGTTCTTCGGTATAATTATCAAAAGCTTTACTCACTAACACAAGTCTTTGCTTGGCAAGCTGTGTACTTTTTTCTAAAGCATCGCCTTCATCAATAACAATTGAAACTTGTTTTCGAACAATTTCTAGCTCTTTTTGCATATCTTCGAAACTTCTACGGCTTTGTTCGCTTATAATAAAGATATCGTCCTTTGAGCTCATGATTGTTTCTAACATTCGATTAAATATGTCATCAAGCGATTTTATATCGAAGGTATCATTTGAAAACATAGTTTACTCCCCAGTCTAATGTCTTATGATTACTTACCATTTCAATAGACCAATTACATAGTCTACACCTATTATATCATCACCCTGTTAAAATTTAATGCTTTTTCTTTATGAAAATTATAGAATAGAACTCGAATAGAACTCTACCTAAAAGGAGATTGGTACGGATGAGAGAAAACTATTTAACAGTAAAAGGATATGGAGAAAGCGAAATTGTTATTTCTAAATCTCGCTTCCTTACTTATATAGAACGTGCAGAAACGGAAGAGGATGCAATTTCTTTTATTGAACGCATAAAAAAAATGCATCATAATGCGACACACAATTGTTCAGCCTACATGATCGGTGAGCATGATCATATTCAAAAAGCAAATGATGACGGGGAACCTAGTGGCACAGCTGGCGTCCCTATGTTAGAAGTCCTAAAAAAACAAGGTTTAAAAGATACGGTCGTTGTCGTCACACGCTACTTTGGTGGCATTAAGCTTGGCGGTGGCGGTCTCATTCGTGCGTACGGAAAAGCGACAACAGAAGGTTTACTAGCTGCCCAGGTTGTCGAACGCAAGCTCCATCATTTGATGAAAATTACCGTTGATTACACATGGCTTGGCAAAGTAGAAAATGAAATTCGAGGTTCTTCGTATACTTTAGAGGAAATTCGCTATTTGGAAGGCGTCGACATTATTGTATCCGTGTTAAAAGAGGAGGAAGAACAGTTCCGAAACTGGGTAACGGAAATGACAAACGGACAAGCAAACATTACGTTTGAGAATGCTCAATTTATTGAATTTGTTGTAGATAAATAGTTTTAATTGCCGAAACTATTTATGCATAGTATAATTTTAACGTTAAGCTATTTTATCAACTACATATTATTTCTTGTATTTGTATAAATTTTAGTTTAATCGTATTATAATCCCCATAACTTAGAGGAGAATATAAATGAAAAATAAAAAGTACAAAAAGAGGTCTTCTAAAGCTTCCTTAATTATAAAAGTTTCCCTACTTCTCGTTGCTAGTTTGGCCATTTGTGTAACTGCTTATGGTGTTTATCTAACGAAACAAGTGAAACATGCAGCCGACTCAGCACACGAAAAATTAGAAGGCCGCGAAGTTTCTGCACTTCGCGATAGTAAAGTAGAGCCGATACATGATAATGTATCAATCTTATTTGTCGGTGTTGACGATAGTGATAATCGTGGGCAAGGTTCTGATCATTCACGTTCCGATGCACTAGTTTTAGCGACATTAAATAATAAAACGCATACCATTAAAATGCTCAGCATTCCACGTGATTCATACGTTTATATTCCTAAAGTTAAATATAGAGATAAAATTACCCATGCACATGCTTTAGGTGGTACACTGACAACAATTGAGACAGTTGAAAACTTATTAGATATCCCAATTGACTATTATGTGCGTATGAACTTCAATGCTTTTATTGACGTAGTTGATGCATTAGGTGGCATTGAAGCTGAAGTACCTTATGCTTTACATGAGTTAGACGAATTCGACAAGTTTACAATCAACCTGAAGCCAGGTATGCAACATTTAAACGGTAGTGAAGCACTTGCACTCGCAAGAACACGTAAACAAGATAGCGATATCGAGCGTGGTAAGCGTCAACAAGAAATTCTTACAGCTATTATCAATAAAGTAGCTTCTGTTGGTTCTATATCAAAATACGATGATGTCATTCAGGCACTTGGTGATAACATGAAGACGGATATGACATTTGATCAAATGAAATCCTTCTTATCTTATTTAACAAAGGGTGTACCACGCATTGATACTTTAAATTTAGAAGGTACTGATGATATGTCTACTGGTATATATTATTATCAATTAGATCAAAAATCTGTTAATGAAACAAAAGAAATTTTGAAAAACCACCTTGGCTTAGATGAAAATTCATCAAGCCTCACAAATAACGATACCGACAGTGATTCAAGTGAAGAATCTTCGGTAAATTAACTAGCTTAATAAAACTTATAGCCTTTCCACATTTAATTCGTGGAAAGGTTTTTTTTATGGAATTCTATTGAAAGTTGCTTTCTATACCTAGTGAGAGGCGTTTCGGGTATTCGCTTTCCTTCCGCGGGTATTCACTTCCCTTCCGCGGGTATTCGCTTTCCTTCCGCGGGTATTCGCCTTCCTTCCGCGGGTATTCCTTCTCTTTCGCGGGTATTCCTCTGCCTTCCGCGGGTATTCGCTTTCCTTCGCGCGAGTATTCGCTTCTCTTCCGCGGGTATTCGCCTTCCTTCCGCGGGTATTCGCCTTCCTTCCGCGGGTATTCGCCTTCCTTCCGCGGGTATTCGCCTTCCTTCCGCGGGTATTCGCCTTCCTTCCGCAGGTATTCGCTTCTCTTCCGCGGATATTCCTCTGTCTTTCGCGGGTATTCACCTTCCTTCCACGGGTATTCGCTTCTCTTCCGCGGGTGTTCTCCTTCCTTCCGCGGGTATTCACTTCTCTTCCGCGGGTATTCGCCTTCCTTCCGTGGGTATTCGCTTCTCTTTCGCGGGTATTTGCTTTCCTTCCGCGGGTATTCGCTTCTCTTTCGCGGGTATTCGCCTTCCTTCCGCGGGTATTCGTCCTCCTTCCGCGGGTATTCGCCTTCCTTCGCGCGGGTATTCACTTCTCTTCCGCGGGTATTCGCCTTCCTTCCGCGGATATTCACTTCCCTTTTGCGGGTATTCGCCTTCCTTCCGCGGGTATTTCTCCAAAATCGTTCCAAAAAGAGTCGACAAAAAAAGCAATCACACAAAATGTATGATTGCCTTCACTTTATTATTTATTAAATATCCGCACAAAATTCAATAGTGGTTTATAGTTTTTACCCGCGAGTCCGATGACTTCAACCAAAATCTCAATGGCCGTTAAAATGACAGCCACGAGTAAAATCGCACCCCATACTTTTGCCATAGAGAAGATAACTGCGGCCAAGCCAAACATCATTGCAATCCCATAAATAATGAGCACTGTTTGTCGATGTGTAAAGCCCATATCCAGTAAACGGTGATGTAAATGTGATTTATCTGGATCAGACCATTTTTTCTTCATGCGTACACGACGAACAATCGCAAAGAATGTATCAGAAATCGGCACACCTAGTATAATAACCGGGATAATTAATGAAACGACCGTAACGTTTTTAAATCCAAGCAATGCGAGCACTGATATCATGAAACCAAGGAACAATGCTCCCGTATCTCCCATGAAGATTTTCGCCGGATGGAAATTGTAAAATAAAAATCCAAATGTTGCTGCTGCTAAAATGGCTGCGATTGCTAATACGAACATATTGTTCATAATAATCGCCATGACAGCTAAAGTAATAAGGGCAATCGTTGAAACACCTGCCGCTAGACCATCTAAGCCATCAATTAAATTAATGGCATTTGTAATCCCAACAATCCAAAGAATTGTCAAAGGGATACTTAGTATTCCAAAATTTAATTCACCTATAAATGGTAAATTAACCATATCAATTTGAATGCCACCTACAAAAATAACGATAAGTGCCGCAATAAGTTGGCCAACTAATTTTGCCTTTGCGGAAATTTCACGCATATCATCTACAACACCTGTTGCTACGATAATGCAAGCACCAATAATAATTGCCAGTAGAAAATCACTACCATTTTCATTGTATATTAAAATTGGCTGAAATATAGCCACAGCTATTAAAAAAGAAAGGAAAATTGCCAATCCCCCGAGTCTTGGCATAATTCGTGCATGTACTTTTCGATAGTTTGGTGCGTCGACAGCACCTATTTTGAACGCTAATCGTTTAACTAGTGGAGTTAACAATATTGAAGCAACAAATGCTGCTATTATAGACACGTAGAGCATGTCTCTCCTCCTCAAAAATTAATCTACATTTAAATCCAAATTGATTATAGCACGAACCGGCGCCGAAATATACTTTTTCTATTTATTTTCCACCATTTCACAAATATTATTCTTCTTTTTAAGATTGGAAGAACGCTGCATGCCAAATGTAGTCACCTTACGTAAAATTTGATAGAATAATGTAGTGTCTAGCATTTAGACAACTTTAAAGGAGCGTATATTTCATGTTCTCAATTTTCAAAAGTAATAAAGAGCAAACAAGTGCTCGTCAATTAAAACGCTACTATAAAATAGTAGAACAAATTAATAATCTCGAAGAAACATATGTCAATAAGTCAGATGCAGAATTACGAGAAATGACTTTTATTTTCAAAGATCGCTTACAACAAGATGAGCCTATTGCATCCATCATCCCAGACGCATTTGCTGTTGTTCGCGAAGCCTCAAAACGTGTATTAGGAATGCGTCATTTTGATGTACAGCTTATTGGTGGTCTTGTTTTAACTGAAGGCAATATTGCTGAAATGCCTACAGGTGAAGGTAAAACGCTTGTTGCTTCCCTTCCCTCATATGTACGAGCATTAGAAGGCAAAGGTGTTCATGTTATTACTGTCAATGATTACCTAGCTAAACGTGACTTTGAGCTCGTTGGACAGATTCATCGTTTCCTTGGCTTAACAGTTGGTTTAAATTTACCAATGATGGAGGCAGACGAGAAAAAGGAAGCCTATAATGCAGATATTACATATGGTGTTGGGACTGAATTCGGTTTCGATTACTTGCGTGATAATATGGCATATAGCTTAGCTGATAAAGTACAGCGTCCTTATCACTTCGCCATTATTGATGAAGTAGATAGTGTACTAATCGATGAGGCAAAAACACCACTGATTATCGCTGGTAAAATGCCATCTAACGATGAATTACATCGCATCTCATCTATGTTAGCAAAACGCTTCAAAGTTGATGAAGATTATGATTTTGATGATGAAACGAAAGCTACTTCCCTAACAGATAAAGGTATTGAAAAAGTTGAGGCTGCATTCAATATAGATAATCTGTATGACTTAGAGCACCAATCACTTTTCCATTATGTTATCCAAGCTGTTCGTGCTCACGTCATGTTTGAACGTGATGTTGATTACATCGTAAAGGATGACAAAATCGAGCTAGTTGATATGTTCACAGGTCGTATTTTAGAAGGTCGTTCACTATCTAATGGCTTACATCAAGCGATTGAAGCAAAAGAAAATGTAACGGTTACCGATGAAAATAAAGCACAGGCACAAATTACAATTCAGAACTATTTCCGTATGTATCCGAAGCTTTCAGGGATGACAGGTACTGCGAAAACACAGGAAAAAGAAATTCGAGAAGTGTACGGCATGGAAGTTATTCAAATTCCAACCAATCGTCCCCGTCAACGTGTCGATCAGCCTGATGTTATTTTCAACAAGCAAGAAGATAAATATAAATATGTAGCAGCTGAAGTTAAACGTCGTCACGAAAAGGGACAACCTGTCTTAGTTGGGACAACATCTATACTGCAGTCTGAAACAGTTGCCGATAGCTTGAAAAAAGAAGGCTTAAAATTCCAATTGCTAAACGCTAAAACAGTTGAGCAAGAAGTTGAACTGATTTCTCAAGCAGGGCAAAAAGGTCGTGTTACAGTAGCTACCAATATGGCTGGCCGCGGTACAGATATCGTGTTAGGCGAAGAAGTTCATGCACTTGGAGGTCTATATGTCATCGGTACCGAAAAACATGAAAGCCGCCGTGTAGATAATCAGCTACGTGGTCGTTCAGGTCGTCAAGGCGACGTAGGTGAAAGCCGCTTCATTCTCTCTATTGAAGATGATATGTTCCGCCGTTATGCAAAAGACGAAGTTGAAAAATTCTCTACAAAAATGGTTGTCAACGAAGAAGGCATTATTCAAAATAAAGATGCTCAAGAACTCATTGACCGTACACAACGAATTGTTGAAGGCTCCCAATACGGTATGCGTGAATACAACCTAAAATTAGACGATGTTATCAATGACCAACGTACAGTTATTTATGGTCTACGTGACAAAATCTTAGCTGGGGAAGACTTAATGGGCGAGCTAAAAAAAATGCTTCGTGAAACGGTTGAATTTGCTGTTCTCGACGCTGCACCAGAAGAAATTAATTCTATTGACTGGAATTATGATCAAATGGAGAGTTCACTTAACTCACTTTTCATTACACCTGTCACAATTGACCGAGAAGTGGGCAAAGTAAAACAAATTTTAGCTGACGTTCAACCTTCAGAACAAGAACTGCTCAATCATATAGAGAAATTCGCTGAAAATGAACAAGTAATATCAGTTCTTCCACAGATCATGCTTAGTTACATCGATAGTGGCTGGGTAAAACACTTGGAAGTAATGGCTCATTTAAAAGAAGGTATCGGCTTACGTCATTACCAGCAAGAAGATCCAATGCGAATTTACCAACGTGAAGGACTTGAGCTATTCGGTAAGAATTTCCAAGAATTACGTCGTTCTATTATTATAGAGATTACTGGCTTCATGAAAACAATTGAAACACAACAGGAGGTACAATAATGGGCTTATTTTCATTCTTTAAAAAATCAGACAAAATCGTTCAAGAAAACACAATTGACTCACAAGACTTACTAGGAAAAGCTACTACGAATTCAGGCGATAATCGCGATGTCGAGACAAAGCTTTCATTCCATCCGGATTGGGATGTACCACAGGAGCAAAAATACATTTTCAACTTCCTAGCAAATGAGCTAGAACCATTGAAACCAAATCAATTATCGCTTTCTTCTATTAGTATTGAAGAAAACAAACGTAAATGGCTTGTTCGTGCATTTTTCCGCTCATCCTTACCACAAGCAATCGAGCTAGGTGAAATTGAGCTTTTCATCATGGATAAAAATGACGAGCTAGTAGCATCTAAAAAATTCGATTTTAAAGCACTTGGCACAATCCCAGCAGAAAGCGCCCGCCCATGGGTATTTGAGTTCGAAAAATCTACAATTAAAGTAGACGAAATTCCTGAAGATGGCTGGAAAATTGCCTTCAATCTAGTTTCCCTTCGTGGCCATCAATTAGAACTAGACCCATCATGGGAAAAACAATTACCAGCAGCTCAAAAAGAAGAGCTAGCCAAAATTGTTGATACTTTACCAAAGTTAGGTGAAACTGAAGTAAACTTCACTGGCTTACAAGCAAAGCTGGCTGATAACGGCAACCTAAATGTATCGATTTTTATCCGTAATGGACACAATAAAGCTATTAATCTAGAACAATTACCACTAGAAATTATAGATGCAACAGGTAAACAAATTGCTAACGGCTCATTTACAATGGATCCAGTATTAACTGTACAACCAAACTCAACGAAGCCTTGGACATTTGTCTTCCCTTCAGACCTTGTTGACGCAAAAGATGCCGATCTATCTCGTTGGACAGCACGCGTAACACAATAAACTGAAACTTTAATCAGTGGGGGTTTTCATTTTCCCCCACTGATTTTTAGTCTTCACCAATCTAGCATTTACGGGCCGTTCATCCCCCTGCTTTTGAAGAGGGAGTCTTGTACCTGACGCTTCGCTTTCGGTACACGGATTAATTATTGCCTGTTCATGCTAGATCAAATATTGAAATCCCTTCTTTTTTATAGAAAGAAGGGATTTTTTTGATTTACTTTGCGCGGGTATTCACTTCCCTTTCGCGGGTATCTCTGCCTTTCGCGGGTATTTGCTTGCCTTTCGCGGGTATTCGCTTCTCTTCCGCGGGTATTCACTTCTCTTCCTCGGGTATTCGCTTCTCTTCCTCGGGTATTCGCTTCTCTTCCTCGGGTATTCGCTTCTCTTCCGCGGGTATTCGCTTCTCTTCCGCGGGTATCTCTGCCTTTCGCGGGTATTCACTTTCCTTTCGCGGGTATTCGCTTTCCTTTCGCGGGTATCTCTGCCTTCCGCGGGTATTCTCTTTCCTTTCGCGGGTATTTGCTTCTCTTCCGCGGGTATTTGCCTCCCTTCCGCGGGTATTTGCTTTCCTTCCGCGGGTATCTCTGCCTTTCGCGGGTATTCGCTTCTCTTTCGCGGGTATTCGCTTCCCTTCCGCGGGTATTCGCTTCCCTTCCGCGGGTATCTCTGCCTTTCGCGGGTATTCGCTTCTCTTCCGCGGGTATTCACTTTCCTTTCGCGGGTATTCGCTTCCCTTCCGCGGGTATTCGCTTCCCTTCCGCGGGTATTTGCCTCCCTTCCGCGGGTATTTCCCTCCCTTCCGCGGGTATTTCCCTCCCTTCCGCGGGTATTTCCCTCCCTTCCGCGGGTATTTGCTTCTCTTCCGCGGGTATTTGCCTCCCTTTCGCGGGTATTTCTGCCTTTCGCGGGCATTCCCTTTCCTTCCGCGGGTATTTGCTTCCCTTCCGCGGGTATTCGCTTCCCTTCCGCGGGTATTCGCTTCCCTTCCGCGGGTATTCGCTTCCCTTCCGCGGGTATTCGCTTCCCTCCCGCGGGTATCTCTGCCTTTCGCGGGTATTCCCTTCTCTTCCGCGGGTATTTGCTTCCCTCCCGCGGGTATTCGATTCCCTCCCGCGGGTTTTCTCTGCTACCTAGCTCCATAAAAAAAAGCGATTTCTGCATGTATATGCAAAAATCGCTTTTACTTTATTTTATAGCGTCGAATCGTTTATAAGCTACTAACCTTGTAGACCAGTAAGAGTATGTAACGTCCGAAATTTCAACACCGTCTGCCCCTGCATGGATAAATTTATTGTTACCTATATAAATACCCATATGAGAGATACCCTCTTTATACGTATTTTGGAAGAATACTATATCGCCCGCTATCGGATTTTTAACTTGTATTGTATTACTGTAATATCCTTCACTACTGTTTCTTCCAATTTTTAAACCACCTTGATTAAAGGCATAGTAAATAAGGCCACTGCAATCTAGACCTTCAGGTGTGTTGCCACCGTAGACATATGGAGTTCCTACTAATGAATTAGCTACTTCTACTGTTTTCTTATAAACAGCTTGTCCATTAACTGTAGGATCTTTAGATGTTCCTGCACCTGAAGATCCGTTATTATGTACTGTTTCATCCTCGGGTACTGAAGCTACCGGAGATAATTTTAACACTTGTCCAATGTAGATCGTGTCTACCTTAAGTCCATTCCAGTCTTTAATTTCCTTTATTGTCGTATTATATTGGTTAGCGATTTTGAATAAGGAATCGCCTTTAACTACTGTATGGGAAATCGCTGTCGGCTTTGATGGTGTTGTCGGTTTTGTTGTTGATGGATTTGAAGGTTTTACCGTTTCATTAGTAGCTTGTTTTGAAACTTCAAGCTTTTGTGCGACATAAATCATATCATCCTTTAAATTGTTCCAACTTTTTATGTCTTGTACTGATACTTTATGGTTTGAAGCGATTTTAGATAAAGTATCTCCTTTTTGTACGGTATATGTTGCTGCTTCCGCGGTCTGTAGTGCTAAAAAAGAAGTAGCAATAGTACTTAAAGCAAGGATTCTTAATTTTTTTATTTTTTTCATATCAAATTTCCTCCGTTCGTGTTAAAATATTTCCTTGTGTGTCTATCATACTAGATATTTTAGTAATCAGAAATCGGAAAAACTGACTATTTTTCAAACATTTTTTGAATCTTACTGAATCCTACATATTCTGACAAATAATAAGAGTTTGTTTATTGCAAGAATAGTATTCCTATGATAACATACACTTCTGTATTTAAAATTTTTAGAAAGTTTAATCTTTTCAATCTTAAAGGAGTTTTAATTTTTATGAAAAACATTTTGCTTTTCATCAAGGAAAATTTAGCTGTAGGTTTACTATTATTTGCCTTATTTTTAGGCGCCGGAAATATTATCTTTCCCCCATTATTAGGTCAACAAGCTGGTGAACATATAACGACAGCAATGATTGGCTTCTTAATAACAGGTGTTGGGTTACCACTATTAGCCATCGTTGCGATTGCGAAGGCGGGTGGCGATCTACAAATACTAGCAAATCGTGTCGGCCCTACCTTTGGTATTATTTTTACATCAATCGTTTATTTAGCGATTGGACCATTTTTTGCAGTGCCGCGTACGGGTTCTGTATCCTATGAAATTGGGATCGTCCCATTTCTTCCAGAGGGAGTAGCAGATCATTGGGCACCACTTTTCATTACTTCTGTCATATTTTTTGCCTTAATACTATTATTAGCTATTAACCCTTCAAAGCTTGTCGATCGTGTTGGGAAAATTTTAACGCCTGTTCTATTAGGTGTTATTCTATTACTAGCTATTAAAAGCTTTATTTCCCCAATGGGTGAACCAGGGGCAGCTATAGGAAAATACACTACGTCACCATTGACTGAAGGCTTTGTTAAAGGCTATTTAACAATGGATGTACTAAGTGCACTCGTATTCGGAATCGTTATTTTGCAAGCATTGCGCGACATGGGTATGTCAGATACTAAAAAGCAAGTCAAAACGACAATTTTCGCAGGAATTATTGCGGCTATTGGCTTATCATTTGTCTACATAGCACTTGGACAAATTGGTAACACTAGTGTTAGTGCAATTGGTGCTTTTGATAATGGTGGTACTATAATTGCGAAGTCTGCTGAAGCTCTTTTTGGTACACTCGGGACTATTATATTATCTGCTACAATTTTACTAGCATGTATATCTACTGCTGTAGGTTTACTGACTGCCAATGCTCAATTTTTCAATAAACTATTTCCTAGTGTTTCGTATAAAACGTTTTTAATAATTTTCACAATATTCAGTGCGGCTATTACAAACGTAGGTCTTGAAACAATTATTAGTGCATCACTACCTGTATTATTAATCATCTATCCGCTAGCGATAGTGTTAATGGTTCTGTCGCTTTTCGATAACTTCTTTAAAGGTGGAAAAATTGTTTACATTTTAGCATTAATTCCTACATTCTTTGTTAGTCTAAATGATGGTTTTAAGGAAATGGATATTACTATTGCACCATATGTAAACATTTTAAAAACTTTACCATTATACGAGCAAAGTATAGCATGGCTTGTACCTGCAATAGTCGGTGCGCTTATTGGCTTGATTATTCATAAACTAACAAAAAAATAAAATCTAATTTATATTAGATAACTAGAATCTGCTTGCTTTTTTGCGAATAAGACTTTAGACAACGACTGTCTATGAATCTTGTATCACTTTACTTTTTCGCAAAAGGGTAGCAGATTCTTTTTTTGTGGGAAATCCCGTCCGTTGCACGAAGGAAAAGAACTATTCATCAGAAGTAGGATTCTTCTATTAAATGAAGAACAAATGTCATCTACAACTTTGGTGAAAGCCCTATTACAGTTATATGGGAAATCATGTATACTATATATTAGAAAAGAGGTGTCCTATGAAAAGAGTATTGTGGTCATTTATATTCGTTCTAAGCTTTCTCATCTTTCCGTTAACAAATGCTTCTGCTGCAAGCAATGAACAAGAGCTTGTAAAAGAAATCAAGGGAATTATTGCGGAAAACTATGTTGGAACTATCCATGGAAATTTGCAAAAAGCTAAAACGATTCCTGAAATCATTGAAATGCTAGATCCTTATTCTACATATTTTACGAAAAAGGAATTTGAGGAATTTATCAATAGCATCGATCTATCAACAATTGGGATTGGTGTGATTATCGAAGAACATGAAGATGGCATTCATATTTTACAAGTGTTTGAGGGTAGCGGTGCATCAGATGCAGGTGTCGTTGCTGGAGACATTATTACTTCCATTAACGGGCAATCCGTTGTAGGAAGCTCCACGCAAGAAGTCTCATCCCTATTAATTGGTGATGAAAATACTAAATTAGGCGTGACACTCCAACATGCAGATGGTACAACTTCTACTACAACAATTACACGAAAAAAATTCACATTACCGAATGTGGAATCTGCATTACTATTTGGGAATGTTGGATATATTACTATGTCATCCTTCTCAGAAGATGGTGCAGAGCTTGTAAAGAATGCGCTAATTCAGTTAAAACAGCGTGGTGCAACTTCTTTTATCTTGGATTTACAAAACAATGGCGGAGGCTATGTAACAACGGCTCAGGAGATTACAGGGCTTTTCCCAAAAGCAAAAATTGCCTTTTTACTGGAAGAAGCGCATGCCTCTTATAAAGTGCGTGCAGTCAATCAAGACGAAAAATTCCCAGCTGATACACGTATTCTTGTAAACCGCTATAGTGCTAGCGCATCTGAAATGTTAGCAGCAACTTTACAAGATCAGCAATCTGCTATTTTATATGGAGAAACTACGTACGGAAAAGGCTGTATGCAGGGCTTTTTTGAACTGCAGGATGGTAGCTATTTAAAACTTACTATCGGTAATTTTACAGGTCCTTTAGGGAAAACAATTAATGAAGTCGGTGTAAAACCGAACATTCAAACAAAGACTCCCCCTATTTTCCAGGCACATTATGATGCGATCAAAGCACAATATACAAATTATAAAGAACTGGTAAGCTTAAAAAATGTTTCGGATACTAAAAAATTAACAGTGAAAGTCCCTGTTGCACTTTCTTCACAACTGTCTGAGGATAAGGTTCAGCTAATTGCTTTAGGTGCTAATGAAGTGCCTATGACAGCTAAAATAGATGGTCGTTCATTAATTGTAACCCCATCCAAACCTTTATCTCCAGGGCGAGAATATATGCTCCTTGTCCATCCAAAATCTCAAAAAGCTAACAAAGTGCAGCAAGGTTTTTATCAGCGTATAACAATCAAAAATTAAAAAATCCCTCTCACCATTTAAGTAGCTTTCCTTGGCTTAATGTCGGTGAGAGTTTTTTTTTTATTCGTGCATTATTCGTCGTCTCAACTTTGCACTTGCTTCCACTTGCTAACACCTCACTCATCAAATACCTTACTGATTCATTGTAAAGCCTCTAACACCTAAATGTCCTTCACAGAAGTGAGCTTCAGGAAGCCCACTTCTTCAGAGGTGGGAGGAATGAAGTGCTTTTTTCTTTATAGAACATATGTTTATGTTGTATATTGTGAATAATCA
>NZ_JBHZDH010000055.1:0-36361 GCF_042755925.1 Lysinibacillus sp. NPDC059133
TCGTAATTGTTTGTGTGGTAACTAACAATTTTACATGAGAATCTCTCTTTTTATTTAATTTTCATTGGAAGAAACTAGATAATCAACACGCGTGAATTTTTATATTCAGTGCCCTCGTAATATACAGACAGCATCTTTTAAAGCCGCTAAACACATTAAAAGGAGTTAATTCATTTTTGAGATTCTGATTTAAGAACCATGTTACAAATACATTCTATCTGGATTAAATGAACAAACACAACAAACAGAAATGGATGATGATATTCTGAAATTTACTAATGGTGCCCCAAAGGATGCAGTACGTGATTACATCAAACAATCTGTGGATAAAGGAAAAATTGATAAATCATGTTTATATAAATTTGATGATGGTACATTGAAGGCGGACTAAAAATCATCATTTCACAGCGTAGTAATTAAGAGCAAAGCCCAGGTACTCAGATTAAATTTTGAGCCTGGGCTTTTTGTGTTTATTCATCATATGGTCTAAACTTTTTGCGTAGCGTTTCGAGCTCATAACAGAGGAATGGCCAGCTGAGCCAAGGTTTCCTCTTCATTGGTTTACAAATATACATGAGCATGGAGTAGAAGTGATAAAAGAATTGCCACAAGAACAATGGCAGCAGATGGACTTGTTTAATATATAAGTGCTAACAGGAGGTTTAAAATGGTTTATAAAAATACTTCATACACCAATCGAGGAACGACTTTTGAACGTTTAATTATTATGGCAAACAACAAATATCGCAACTCAGGTATAGCGGATATACGAAAAGTACCTACGCCAATGCAAATTACTAAAGACAATGGACGTTTTGTCGAAGGGCGAAAAGAAAAAGCAGAATGGGTTGATTTTGCCGGAGTATATAAAGGAGGATCTATTACCTTCGATGCGAAGGAAATAAGCAATGCTAGTTTCCCTCTTGATAATTTATCGAATCACCAATATGAACTACTAGAATCATGGCATAAAAATAACGCATTTTCGTTTCTCCTTGTGAGTTTTCGTAAACCTAACTTCTGCCTTTTGAGGTGCTACAAATGAGCTGGGAAGCGGCTAAAAATGGCGGTCGAAAATCAATACCATACAAGACCTTTGAAAATGAGTGTATTGAGGTTAAGTCGAAGAATGGATATACGCTGCATTATTTGGATGCGTTAGTGGTATGACGCCTGAATACAGTTCGCAAGGAAGTTAAACAGCGTAGAGCTAGGCTAATCAATCAGCAGGACCACATAGCTTTTCTCGAGTGCAAAGCATGTCCGAAACGTAGAGCTTATGATCCTACTAAAAAGTGTGGGAGATGCAAGACTTATGGGCAACTACGGAGCATTGGGAAAGAGCTTGAGCAGATCAGTCGTTTACGTAGGTGGGGTAAGTGAAGATTTGAAAGAAATTGTTCATAAAAGGAGTTGTTAAATTTGAAAAAGTATAAATGTATAAAATCATTTGAAATAGAAATCTATGATGAACATGGTGCATCTACTGAAACTTATAAAACTATAAAAATCGGTTCTGAATAGTATGTAGATGACGTCCCATACAATATGATTGCTGGAGCTGATGCACTTCATTTAGTGGAATTAACAGGCAACCCAAATACTTTAAGTTGGATTGAAGTTTATGAGGAAACGATTCAAGAATATTTTAAAAAAGTAGAGCCTTTTGCTATGGACTATTGGCATATGTTTGACCAAAAAGAGCCGCTAGAAACACAAGAGGAACATGGGGAAACTGAATGGTTAAAAGATGATATGTCTAATCTTTAGTTAATGCACAGTTTGAAAAAGTTATTCTCTTTAACAGACACTGTAGCGACGGCGTTGCTCAGTATGATGCAATCTAAAATTAGAATCACAAAACCAAGGATTATTTTGATACCTACTGTTGTAGTAAACAATTTAATCATAAACACCACTCCCTTTTCGATAATTTTCGTTACAATGGGACCCTGGACAACAGTCTCTGGAAGGAGAGCCTGGCAAAAAGAACAAGTAAGGTAAACCTTAGCGTTGTTACACGCTACGGCAAACTAATGAACAATATGGGTTTTTTAGAGCGATTAAAACATCGCTCTAAAAAACTCATAATATCCTAAATTCATTGGCATAGCCCAAATGTAAAAACCAACTAGAGCCACGCAGACTAAAAGGTATTTATAAATTTTGTTGGGTAGTAGTTTTTCGAATATTAACGAAAAAACAACGATACATCCAATTTCAACAACCATAAGTATTATTACTGGCAGTATGATAAATAGCACACTTAATCCACCAGATGCAAAAGCCTTTAATAAGTCCATGTAATTACCTCATTATATATTATATGTAAATTATAACATAGAAAAAGCCGCAGCGTTTGCAGACGCTACAGCTCTTTAAGAGATGTTAAACCTTCATGCAAATTAATAATCATTTCTAATTATGGTTTATATTGATCGTCCTCAAATACCTGTTTTATATTTAGAAATATTCTTTTCTTTTTCAAAAATAGAAGTATTCTGTTCGTATTTTTTTGGATTAAATAGCTTTTCAAGCTGTTGTAACAACATATCGTGAGAAATATCATTTAAATTTTCGGACTCTTTCATGTTTTCTTGGGTTTGTTTAACCTCCCTAATAAGTAATCTAACTAATTTTTTTCCAATTGTTTTCACAATATATGTCCGTATATAACCATCTTCATATCTGATTTCAAGTTTAGGTTTGTTATTTTTTTCGTTTTCGTCTTCGTCTTTATGTATATCTTCAATTCCAAATAAATCTAAGAGACTTTCTGTTTTTATATTTTTATTTACCTCTGTTTTCAAATAATTTAATGTATTACCGGTTTGAATTTTCATTCATTATTCTCCTTAGAATTTAGTATTTTTATACCTTATTATAACCTTTAAAGTTAATAAATGGAGGTTTTATTATGAAAATTCGTTCAGTACTTTTAACATCGTTTGCTGATGCACAAGCATTAAGTAGCATTAAAGATCACACTGTTAAATTGCCCGAAATACAGGAGCTTAAACAAATTCGAAATTACTTAGAATAAAAGAAAAAGCCGCAGCGTCGATACACGCTACAGCTAAGAATTGGTTTATGCCCTTCTATTTAAGCTAGTCAGATTACAGCATTATAACACATAGGAGGGCAAAACTATGTTAAAAGAGAGAGCAATAGTTATTACACTAGATGCTTTAGATGCAATAATTACGGACTACCACTGGATGGTTAATGCTATCAATGAAATGCGTGCTGAAATGGTCGTTGGGGCAAAAACGGCTCAGGATAGTTACTCCTGGCTCAAGAACTGAAATCGTAAAGGCAAATATTGATATGGTTGTGAATGAAGTAGTAGAGCTTACTAAAAAAGAATCTCGCTTAAGTGAAAATATTAAAACTTATCAAGAGTTTGTAATTGAATTAAATAAAATGCTTTAATATCAGGCCTTCCACAGATTATTGTAGAGGGCTTTTATTATGCAGAAAAGGAGTGTGCAATATGGGAGGTATGGATTTGGAGTATTTAGAAGTAGCACATTTATATTTATTTGGTGGGGTGAAGTTTGTCGAATTGTTATTAGTGCTAATGGTATTGGACATTTTAACAGGCATCTTTAAGGCGGTTAAAAATACGAATTTATGGAGTCGAAAATCTTTATTTGGTTACGCAAGAAAATTATTAATTTTTATTGCTATTATCACAGCAAATATTATCGATCAAGTACTGTCATTAGATGGAACACTTACATTGCGACAGTGCTTTTTTATATAGCTAACGAAGCCTTATCAATTATTGAAAACATGGCTCAACTAGGTGTATTAGTTCCACGACAATTAGCTGAAAAGTTAAAAGTCATAGAAAATCAATCAGAAGAAAGTTTTACAAATGAAGTATTAAATGAATTAACAGGAAAAGACGTTGATAAAGAATTGAAAGCGAAAGAGGAAGGTGATAACAAATGAGATACTCATTTAAAAAGAATTTATTGCCTGCAAGTAAGTATCCTTTACACTATGACGCGACAATTCGTCACAGTACACAATACGGCTAACGATGCATCTGCTGAAAATGAAATCCGATATATGTTATCTAACAGCAATCAAGTATCCTACCATGTTGATGTGGACGATAAAGAAGTAATCCAGGCTATACCTTTTAACCGTAACGCTTGGCATTGTGGGGATTGACAAGGTAAAGGGAATCGACAAAGTATCGGTATTGAAATCTGTTACAGCAAAAGTGGTGGATCTCGTTATATTGCTGCAGAAGAAAATGCTGTCCATATATACCTAAGCTATTAAAGCAGTTTGGTTGGGGCATTGAGCAAGTGAAAAAGCACCAGGATTGGAACGGCAAATATTGCCCACATCGAATTTTAGGTGAAAAACGTTGAAATAGCTTTTTAAAGCGTATAGCAGATGCAATGAATAACAAAAACGAAGTGACTGAAAAGGATGATGATAAAATGAAATTTACGAATGAGACAACAAAAACTGCAGTACGTGATTACATCAAACAATCTGTAGATAAAAAGCTGATTGATAAGTCATGGCTTATATTTGATAAAGGTTATTTAACTGCAGGCGGTTTTGAAGGACTGAAAATCATCATTGCACAGCGTAGTAACTAAAATGTAAAGACCAAGAAGCTTAATAGCCTTCTTGGTCATTTTTAATTCATGATTAAAATGTTACATAACAATCTTCATCTCTGTCTGAGCAAAATATTGAAATTCTCTTATCTCGTGTTTTCCTTGTAAATTTTCTTTTACTATCTCTACATCTTTACCAAAAGTATGGAATGCGGTACTTTTAAATCTTATTAAATATGGACTTTCTTCAGATATAGAAGCATTTAGTATTTCTTTATCATCTTAGTGAAAATGAGCTCTCCATCCACTATAACAAATCAAATAAGTTCCATCGCCTCTTAGTCCGTATATAAGGAACAATGTTAACATTATCATTTATTGAAAATGATTTCACTTTACCTTACTCTTATGTAATAAATTTTAATTACATAGTGCATTTTAATGGGAAGTTCTGATTAAATACATAGAAATTTAAATACAGAGATTCATTCTACGTATACGAAATCATACGTATGGTAGTGTGAGAGGTCAGCTAGCCTCATATCATTAATTATGACAAACTCTCCATAACTTCTTGAATAAAAGAATCTCTATATTCAGAGTCAAAAATATAAACACCTTTTTCATGCGAAATTTGAAGTATCTCTTCAATCTTTGATGTATCATTCTCTTTAAAGGCTTGTTCTACATATTCTAAATCTTGCTTGAAATGTTGAATAAATGTATCCCCTTCTTTTTGGATAAATGCTGAAAAAAATGGATAAGATAATGATGTATCTGTTGGGATTATTATCGTTTCAATCATATATTTTAGACTTTTTAATGGAATATAAGAAATTTCTTTTTTAAATTCGAATTTTTCTATAAGAGGTAAAATTGCATTTACAAATCTTTGCATACCCTCGATGGCACTTACTTTTGTACCTTCTAAATCATTGCTCACAATAATTTTATTTACTATTTCAAATTGATTTTGATCTAACAAATTTTTTATATATAAAATTTCTTCTTTGAATTTAGTTCGTTCCTCTTTACTTATGCTTCGGTGATCAATAACTGCATCTTCTATCAGATCCCAGCCAATACCCTGGTAAAAATATGCTTCTATAAAATACTTTATTTCTTCTATAACTATCATATTTAGCGACTCCTTTTAGCTAGTATTCAATTAATGGTGCAGTAAAAATTATATAAAATCCTTCGTCCTGCAAGCCAGACTTTTCTAAAATAAGATAACTCTTTGTTAAGTCAGTATATTTTTGTTTTCCCTTTTTTGAAATACCATAGCCTATAGGGAATTGGTGAGTAGTCTCTAATCTCATACGTCTATGTGATTCACTGGAATCTTGCCATATCCATTCTGCGATTTCTTCGCTATGCATCATTAAAGTTTCATTTATAGCATTTATTGCTGTATCTCGATTATAAAAACACGTGATATCAGTAAATGAAATTCTTAATTTTCTTTTAAGTTCTTCATCCGTCAATTTACAAAACATTACTTCATTATTTGATATCATTTTTTCTCTCCCTTTAAAACTGATTAAAGAATATGTTAATAAATAAAAAATAAAACTTCAACGGTTGTAATTATTTTTTTACTATAGGGTAACTGGTTAATACAAAAAAACATATTCATTACTTGTATCTTTTTTTAACAGTATTTTTCCTGTATTAAGCTTATCAACATGTTTATATGTTTTCTTTTTTGCATCATATATGTATCCATCCCCTTAATTGCTAAAGGGGAGACAACTCGTTTAAAGATGTGTCGAAAACAACAGAAGAGAGTAAAGTTAGAGCTACTATTTCATTAGAAGGGGTATCTTTTTTATTTTGTACCGCTTCATTTAGTCTTAAGAACAGCCACAACCTTCCAAACTAAGGTTTAATATAAGAGCAACACTGACACTCCGATGAAATCTTCAATTTTCATAAGTAAATTACTAAAAATAAAAAGCAACCAAAGCAACATAAAAGCAACATAAAAGCAACCAAAATTCCGAAAGTAAGTGAATAACGGTGAAATCGAATCATTATACAATGTCGCAAAACCTTGCTATAATAACCTTTGCGAATACATATGAAAGAGGGTAAAAGCATGAACGCTTACGATGAATATAAGCGTTCATGCTTTTGCTTTATCTTAATACATCAAGAGTTAAAGAGGATAATTAAAGTGGAATTTTGAAAAAAGTCACATTTACTAAACATTTTTCTAGGGTTTCTTAGGAGACATGAAATGTATAAAAAGACAAGAATTACTGAACAACAAAAATAATATTTTTTAACTACACTTATTTTAACTGTAGTTATTCTTTATTTGCATATTAGGTTTTTAATAACATAATTACCAAGAAAAGGGATTTAGAGTAACACTCAATAAAGGTTTTGTGTATAAAATGATCATGAATTTTAAAAATATACTTAATAAAATGTATAGTGTCGACCTTAAACTATATGTATAATATTCTATAAACAGTAATTTATTCCTGTGAAATAAAGCAGTATCATCGGTAAGTTGAGTAATTATTCACAGTTACTCTATTGGAAGGAGTACTTTAAAATTGGAATTTTATATTTTGGAAAATGATAGGCCTTATACAACAACTAAACCAGTTATTTTCCTCGTACCAGATAATTGGAATGATTGGTTTGAATTTAGAACCTTATTTGGGATGTATTATGCCACATCGGAAAATGTTGAATGGATAGGTTCAGTTAAAATAGGGCAGAAAGGGTTGATGCAGAAACCTGACTCAGTTGAATATATTTCTCCAGATTTGCCAAAATCGTTTAATAATCTAATTCATGACTTTTTTTCAATTGGCCAGGATGTAAGTTATTATACTAATTTAAATAAATTAGGTGAAGATTTAAGGGTAGAAATATTAAAAGGGTTAAATGATATTGCTCTTAATGATGAAATTTATAAAGATGTAAAAAATGAATATGTATTGAGCAGATCCTTATTAAGGGATGTATCAAGAGTATCTGTTAAAGGTCAATATAGAAGATTGGCAAACGGAAATGCAAAACTAAGTGAATATTATTTTGAATATGAGCTACCAGATAATAATCTGGATTCTACTCTTACTTTGCATGTTGTGCCACATCAAATGCCCCCAATGAATATTCATGTTTTAATTGGTAGAAACGGTGTTGGTAAAACAAACCTAATTAGAAATTTGGTTAATTATGGAATGACCGATGATCTAAGTTACGGTAATATTTATACAGATGTAGAAGAAGAACTTTTTGCAGGCATTTTATTAGTGTCCTTTAGCTCTTTTGAAAATGAGAATGTTTATAGTGTAGATAATATTACAGGATTAAAATTTGATAGAATTGGTTTGGTAAAAAATGAGGGAGATAAGTATCTCCCAAAGACTTTTGATGATTTAGTTAAAGATTTTCAATTAAGTTTATATGGAATTAAGTCTTCAGGTAAAAGTTCGAGATGGAAAAGAACTATTGAAATGTTGAATAGTGATCCAATCTTCGATAGTATCGGGATTGAAGAATTAATTGAGGACCATTCTATTGATAAAGCTGAATTGGTATTTCAAAAATTAAGTTCTGGGCATAAAATTGTATTACTAACAATCACTCAATTAGTAGAAAAGGTTGAAGAGAGAACACTTGTAATTTTAGATGAACCTGAACTACACTTGCACCCTCCCTTACTTTCTGCCTTTACAAGGGCATTGTCTGAATTATTAATCACAAGAAATGCAGTAGCATTAATTGCAACGCATTCACCAGTAATTGTTCAGGAAGTACCTTCTGAATGTGTAAAAATTATGAACAGAAACAATAATTATGTTGATTTTGAATCACCAAATATTGAAACATTTGGTGAAAATATTGGGACCTTAACACGTGAAATATTTGGTTTAGAAGTTAGGGAATCTGGTTTTCATAGAATATTAACTGAATTTGTGAAAAAAGGGTTCTCTTACGACGAAATATTGGAAGAATTGGATGGGAAAATAGGACTTGAAGCCAAAACCTTAATTAGATCAATGTTATTTTCAAAAGGAGGGAATAGAGATGCGTAAACTCCCTCCTCCCACCCTATCTAGTAAAGAAGTTTTGATATCCTGCATAAGTAATATTATGGATAATACTTTATTTACTGATGTAAATTCCAATTTATCTTTATATGAATCTGCTGAGAAATCATACGAAAGAAAGGGAAGTACAGGTAATTTGCATACAATTCAGAGTCATAGTGATATAAATGGACAAATAACAAAAAATCAAATGATGTTTCTCTATAATAAAATGGTTAAAAAGGAAAATCCATCCAGGGATTTTTATGACATATTATTAGCTTCATCGAGAAAATGTCCTTTTTGCGGATATGGTAAAAGTACTACATTAGATCATTTTCTACCAAAATCCTCTTTTCCAATTTATGCTGTAACTCCGATAAATTTAGTCCCGTGTTGTAAAGATTGTAACACTACAAAACTTGCTAAAACTACAGATGAAGAACTTTTATTTCTTCATCCATATTTTGATAATGTTGATGATTCTCGATGGTTATACTGTGAGATCGGGATTTATCCAGAAACTGTAGGATTCCGATTCAAGGTTGTTAAACCGTCAAATTGGGATAAAGAAAAATTTGATAGAATGCAATATCATTTTGAAACTTTCAATTTAAATGATTTATTTATGAATTTTGCGACAGAAGAGTTTTCTGATAACTTATTTTATTTAAAGGACTTACATAATTCTTGTTTACAAAATGGTGCAACTTTTACTGAAGCTGCACTTGTGATAAAAGATGATTTGAATAGTAAATATATAAGTTGTCAATATAATTTGGTTAATCATTGGAAAACTGCAATGTATGATAGTCTTAGAAGTTCAGATGTATTTATAAACTGGTTAAAAAACTATTGATTATAAGTGAATATTGGCTATAACTAATTTTGTGAAGAAACTTCCTTTTATGTTTTTTGACTAACAATGCTTTGTTACTTTTTTAATAGTTTTGTAAACCTTAAATGCATTTTCTCAGTAGCGGTTGCTCGCATTCCAGATGTAATATGTAAATAAATCTTCGTTGTTGTATCAGAGTTTTTATGACCAACACGATTCATAATGAAATTCAAGTCCACACCAGCCTCTGCCAACAGACTAATATGTGTATGGCGGAGGATGTAGGTGCGGAATTGTTTTTGAATGTCAGTAAGAGCTCCAAGTCGTCGGACAGTTTGGTTAAGCATCTTGACAGTAGGGGGGATGCCTTCCTTGTCACCAAATACAAAATCGGATTTTATCCATTCACGATCTTCACGCCATTGATAGAGCTGTTTCAATTTCTCTACCACAATATCATCAATATCTATGGAGCGGATGCTGCCAAATGTTTTTGGGGGAGTGAGCTCGAAGTCACCTCGTATGCTTTTTTTTGCATACACGGTTTTGCTGATGTGAATAACATTCTTCTTTAGGTCGATATCCTCATACTTTAGAGCAACAGCTTCTCCTGGGCGCATACCTGTAAAGGCGATTGTGTAAATTAAAGTGCGATACATTATATTTCGATGCTTGTCCACGTAACTTAAAAATTCCTTCAATTCATCTGTTTCTAGATAAAGCTTTGCTGTCTCTTCAATAGTTACTTCCTCTAACGTCATTTTCTTCTTCGGGACAAATGTTGCTTCAACAGGATTCATCTCAATTAATCTAGTTTCCTTCGCATAGGCAAAAATCATTTTGGCTGCATTGTGGGTGCCACGCAGTGTATTAAATGCTGTGCCGTTTTCAAATAAGTGATTGAGGACACCTTGCAATTCAATAGTTGAGATGGCAGTCATCTTCTTTTTCGCTAAGTAACGATTGAGTAGGGAAATGCAGTAAGCACGCTGTTCATTAGTCGTTTCCTTATTTCCTTTCATTCGGTAGAGCTTTAGCCAATCCTGGCTAAATTCATCAAACGTTATCTTTGCATCAAAGGTATATGCTTTCTTTAACGCAGCAATCGCTTTTTCTACTCTTTCACGAGCCTCGCTTTTACTTTTACCACGACGTGTAATTTGGCGACGTTTACCAGTGGAAGGGTTACGAGGGCCTTCACCAGTACAACGCCAAGTTGTCTTATTAATTTGAACGAAATGCACTAGTTGTCACCACCTTCATGAATTACTTGCCAGATTGTTTTCAGTTTCTCAACGTCCTTTTCGTTACAGTCGGGTAAAGATTTATACCATTGCTGTAAAGAGGGGTTATGTGCAAACGGCGCTTTTAGTGATGGATTGTAATCCACATCATGCAAATAACCAGCAGCCTCAATCAGCTTCATGTAGTCATATTTATAGGCGATGGCGATTTGCTGTAGTGTTTCAGGTGTTGGCTTTAGCGGTTTACCTGTGCGTCGATCAGTGTCTTTTTCTAACATGGCCAAGTAAGAATACGTAATTTCCATTCTTTTTGCTGCATCCCGTAAGCCCTCATCACCACGAAGTTCTTTCAGTAATTCACCTAAACTCATTTCCTTCACCTTCATTTCATTTGTTTTGAATGCCTATTTATGTGCATGTCTATCTTTTAATGAATTTAAAACAGCTGCATCCCACAGTCTATTCCAACTCAGAATAATTGTTTGTTGCCTATGTATTGTTCCAATCGTTTTACTGCAAAATCGTATTCGACATTAAATAGTTGTTGTACATGTTGGATAGTGAGGGCATTATCAACAGATTGTTCTAGTTTATCCAGCATGAAAGAGGGAATACAAGCATGGTACATGAAGTTATTTGCCTTATTCTCTTGGTAATCACGGAATAGGGGAGACATACGCCCTTGATACCCAATGTGTAATATCACATGAGCAAGCTCATGGCAAAAATCTTGCCACTGTTGTTGCTTGGTAAGTAGCTCATTCAAAAATATGTATGCACGTTCCTTCAAAAAAAGAGCTTGGCTATTATCCGGCCAGTAAAACACTTGAATTTGAAGTTGCATTGCAATCGTTTGAAAATCTAGATTCTGAGGCGTTAGAATTCCCATACGATTGTAAAGCTCCTTAATTAAATTCTCAGTATACGTTGTGTAACTCATCCAAACATCTCCAATCAAAACAAATTTAGAACAAACGTTCTGTTTAAGTGTACAATAAAACCCTACTATTAGGAAGTAGGGTAAATTAAAAATTATTTTCATACCATATTATTTATATTTGTCTTTAAAAATTCTATAAAGCCATTGCCTTGATTTTGGAAATACTTTCCTAATGAGAAAACAAAAAACGCCATGATAGCAATTATTATAGAAGTTAAAAAAACTGAAGTATAAAATAGTCTACTTCTACTCGTTACAGATTTTTTTATGTTGTTGAATTTACCATCATCAAATAAATATTTATATTCATTTATTCTAGTATCAAATAGTTTTTTTGAAATCTTAATATTTATAGCTGAAAAAGAAATTACATATATTGTTGTAATTATTATTATTGCAGCAAAAAGGTATAATGCGTAACTGATATAGCTTAAATGCTGTACTCTAAATAGTGCTGCAAGTATAGAAGTTAAAACCGAAAGGAAAATACCGGAAAGCATTTTTATTAAAAGCTCGGTAATTTTATTTATTTCAAGAGAAATTTGATTTCCGGTATTTGTCACTAAGTCTTCTATCTTTTTTCTTTCCTCAACAAATGTTTTAATATTATCTTGAATAAAAAAGTTAAAATTCTCTTTTGTAGTACTTACAATACTCTGTAGGATTTTTAAAAAAGTTTCAATTTCGATTTCATCTTCACTACCATATAAAGAAGGAAATAGATTTTGAAATAATTTTAATTTGTCTTCAGTTTTTTCTGAATATATCCATTCATAGAACTCAAATATTAAGTCGTTATTCAGATCGTAGTCTAAATCCAAAAACAATTTTATTTTTTTTGGTCCTTGATAATGGAAAATAATTTTTTTCTCAACATATGCTGCCTCAGTGTATGAAGAAAGAAAGCTTAAACATAGCGTATAACACCATTTATTAAATATTTTATGGATAGAAAGCTCCTCAGAAGGTACGTATATCTGTTCAGGAATTAACGATAAGGTAGAAAATTCTCCTGAAGATAATTTTTTGAATTTATTATTACGGTTTTCAATTTCATCAATCATTGGTGAATTATATTCTTCTTCTGTAAAATCTTCGGTTAAATCAGAGATAAAAATAAAACCGTTGGTATATTTAATTGTGTTCTCATCGTTAATAATCAAAATTCGACTTCTGCTTTTATTAGAGAAAATATAGTTAGTAAAATTATCAAAACTAAGTTGATTTAGATGATTGAATAGATTGTCCGAGTTATAAAAAATTATTTGATTTATATCATCTTTTTTGAGTACAATATCAGATTTTTTTAAAGAAATAATAATACTTATGATTTCATTAGATAGTAACTTTATAAAGATTCCATCAATAGTATCTCTCTCATTTGGAATATGCACATTTTCATCATTATCAATATTTAAAGAGAAGGGAATCCCTAATTCAGTAAATAAATTATCAATTAAATCATTCAATTCGTTTTTATTGATTTTCTTTTGGAATTTTATTTCTAAACCGTCTTCACTTATATATGTAAAATCGTGAGTGCTAAGAGTATCTATTATTTTTTTTTCTCTTAGCATAACGCTCACTCCCATTTTTTTATTTCAAGTCCGGTAATTGTAATATCAGCAACTTCAATACCAGCAGAGTTTTTGTAAGATTTAATCTTAAATCTATCTGAATCATTATAGATGTTATTGTCAATAGTTAATTTGATACCGTTTAAAAAAATTTTCCTATTTCTTGAATACTTTTCCGCGATGGTTTTAGATTTATCAAATTCGGTTCTTTTTAAACCATTACTTTCGAATATTGATTTTACTTCGTTAAACTGTTCTTCAAATCCTTCTTCTCTGTCAAAAAAGTTTTCTGCAAAATTGTTAACATTAATCTTATCAACAGTTAAAACTTGACTAATAGCATAATCATAAATTTCTTTGGCTTTCTCTTGTGAAATATTTAATGAAGCATATTTACTCTTAATCTCTTGTGCACCTTTGATAAAAGCGATTGTATTAGAATCGGTATCCTCTATTAATTTTACATTCAAAAAACTATTTGAAAAGAATAATGAAGCTGCATTATCATCAATACTAGTTTGTCTATTTTGTCTATCTAACATTATTACATCGTATATAGTATCATCTTCTAAATGTAAATTAGATCTAATAAATGCTGCTTTTTGTAGTCTTGTACCAGCTTCAGGCCATGCATTATCTTTTTTCTCTATAGAAATTTTCTTTTTTCCTCCAATATCTTCAACTTTTGATAAATACTGATTTTTATAATCAAGCTTCAATAAAGCAATGTGTCTATTACCATTAATACTTATATCGGCTACTAATAAATCACCGGGTGATATTGCTTTATTTCCCATAAAAGAATATAGTCTTTTAGCTATCATATGAGAATATTCTATGAATGCAGCTTCACCATTAACAAATCTAGTAGTTTCACTATGTACAGTATTTTCAACAGCATTTATGTATTTTGTATATCTTATTTTTTTATCTGTTAAAGCATTCTTACTATGTAATTCTAAAACTTCTTTAAAATCATCTTCTAAATCTAGGGCAAATGAGGATAGTTCTAAGCCATCACTTACCTGGTTGTTTAGACGATGAATAATAGCATTATTTAAGGCGAAATTACTTATGGTTAACATGAAAAAACTCCTTCGTTTGTTAGTGATTAAATAGTCTTGAGTATATTTATCTATCTCTTGAATAAAAAAATAAAACCATTTATGTTTTAAATTTACATCTATTGTTGTTGTTAAGGACATGCCATTGCAGCATATCCTATTTTTTCTCGTTTTTTATGATTTCCCAAATGTTTCGTAGTTTACGAACTGCTTCCTCGTCGGATTCGGGAAGCTCTTTGTAAAAAACATTAAGTTCTGGATCGTTGGCGAAGGCTTGGAAAGCAGCTTCGTCTTTTTCTTGTGCTGTGAGAGCAGTGGTGTCTGTGCGGCCAAGAAGGTAGTCGGTGCTGACTTCGAATAAATCAGCAATTAAATTTACTGTATCTAATGGTGGAGTTTTAGTTCCATTTTCATAAGCTGTGTACGTAGTACGTGCTACTCCGATTTTATCTGCAGCATAACTCTGAGTCCATAAAGGATTAGAGCTTTTCTTTTTTTCTCGACAGGCTTTTAAACGCTTTGAAAAAGTATCCATTCAACCCATCCTTTCATCTTATTATTCATTCTAAATGTTTCTGTCAGTAACTTCTACGAATGTTCTTTAAAGTGTTACTTTTTTTATAAAAAATATTGACATGTTCCTGATAGTGACATAATATAGGGGTAAGAAAGTTACTTAAGAGAACTTTTGGAGGTGAATCATGAGGACTTGGCTTAAAGATATTCGATTGATGAAAAAAGCTACTCAAGAAGAAATAGCTGAACTATCGAATATTTCAAGAAGTTACTATACTCAAATTGAATTGGGTTTAAAAACGCCCAATGTTGATACAGCTAAAAAAATTGCTGTTGCATTAGGATTTGACTGGTCAAATTTTTTTAAAGATTAATGTTCCTTTTAGGAACATTGATGATTGGAGTAGGTGAGAATGATGGGTTAGCAAACTATTAAGGAATATTTATTAAAAAAGTTTCCGCTAAAGTTTTTACTTGGAAGAGGCTTATTTTATTAGGGGTATTTGGAGTTAGCGTGAGTTAGGGGAAGTGCAGTGAATTTCAGGTGAATATTAAATATTTTTCTAAAAGAGGTGAGAGGATGTTAAGCGAGGAGTTTAAAGCGGAGATTAAGCAAGAATTTCGTGAAATGGTACGAGAGGAATTGGAGAAAGCACTTGCCCCGAAGCCATTAATTAAAGAGCTCCCAATCTTGTTAACCCGCGATCAGTTGAAGGCGTTGTTTGATATTAAGGATACAAAGGCATCGGCATTATTGGGACGAGCGGATTTTCCTAAGTTTCACGAGGCAGGGAGGGTGTTAATCCCAACTAAAGCCTTGTTGCATTGGATTGATGAACACACGGAATGGGTGAATACGCATACCACGTACTTTAAATCCATTGTGTGATGCTTCATATAAAAATTTTATCGCACAACAACTGAATAGAGTATTCCAGTTTGGAATGTGGAAGGTGGTGAGAATATGAAAATAGGAGCCATTTTACAAGCATGCCGTGAACGTGCAGGGTTTTCACAGGAAGAAATGGCACATCGCATGAATCGTACACAACCATGTATTTCGAAATTTGAGAATGATAACAAGGTTCCTGATGCTTCGACCTTCTTGGATTGGTTTAAGCAAACCAACTCACAAGAAGTAGCTGTCGCATTCTTTATGGGGGTGGATGGACTTACTATCATGCAAACTTTGCTTCCGATTATCGGTGGATTTGCTTGTTGGTTTATTTGAAAAAAGGGGGGATTTTATTGATCAGAAAATTTGAAGTAGAAGTTGTTAGAACTGATAAATATGTAATCGAAATAGATGATGAAGTTATTAACGAAAAATGGATGGATGACTTCAGTCAAGTATTTTACGATTTCTATAAATTAGAAGAACATGCAAAACACATTGCTCAATTTAGAGCTAGATTTAACAACAGTCGTATGGATGCTGGATATATTGAAGGTTATGGCATGCCTTATTTGAATGGTCAGAAAAGTATTTTTGAAAAAAATGAGTCGATGCACCAACCCGCTATTAATATCCGAGTTGTTAGTGAAGATGATGATATAGAAATGGATGTTACTGAAATTTGATTACTTTATGTTACTGGTTAATTAAAAAGTAGTAGATATGTAGAGGTGAAAATAGATTGGAGAAAATCAAAGCATTTATGTCTTTTCTTGAAGAGTCTAAATTCAAGGAGCACAAGCTTGCTAATGCAAATTTAGATATGTGTTATTCAAAGTTCGACATGGATAAATTGTTAGCGATGTTAAAAGAAAAGCATGAAATGGCGAAAGCGGCAGGTATATTAGCTACCGATCTTTACGACGGAGTTTGCCATGTCCAAGTTATGTATGAGGACTTTGAGGTTTTAACAGCAGAGGTTAAGGAGATTCGCATTGAGCCTTCTTTATTCGAACCAATGAAAAGTGAATATCTATTTGCAGAAGTGGACGGTATTCATTTGGTGACTGTACGAAAAGTTGAGAATAAAAAAATGCAAGCGCGATGAGCACCTGCATCAAGATTGAACTGTAACTTTGGTCGGTGAACAGTTCAAAAATATAATAAAAACCTTGTCCCTTTATTATGGGCAAGAATTGTATATAAGTCAATAAAGGAGGAATTAACATGGAACAAGTTTTAGAAAAGCTCAGTACATTTTTAGCGCAGGAGGAAGAGTTGCTACGAGATTATGCGGTCGATGTGGCGGAGGCTTTCGATAGTTGTTTGTTTATGAGTAATCAAAAGGATTATTTGGCACAAAAGGGTCGAGTAAATGCACTTAAAGATGCTATCCAACTAGTGGAAGATTTAGAGAATCAATTGGAAGTTGTCTGATTTCGTTCTCGTCACAGGATTCATAAGCAACATGCTTGTGAGTCCGATGATGCGAATGCATCAGAAAGGCAGGTGGTCCGTGTGAAAATCAATGTGAAAGAATGGTTGGCAATGAAGCCAGTTGAGCGTTATATGAGCATCTACCGAGCCGCACGTCAAAATGACGCTACCCTTATAAGTGGGTATAAAAAAGGCTTACAAGCACTGGCATGCGAGTAAGCAGGTTAAGAAAAATACATTACCAAAATTATATCAAAAATCTAGTGAAGCAGCAAGAAAGGGGATAATACATGTTACCAGAAATCATTGTACATGACAGTGTACGTGTGTTGACAAGTTCTCAACTAGCGAAGTCGTTTAAAACGGATAGTAAGACGATCAATCGTAACTTTCAACGAAATCAGAATCAGTTTGAACTAGGTGTACATTATTTTGCACTAACAGGTGAAGATTTAAAAGCGTTTAAAGGTGAGCGTCAAAATGACGTAAACCTTAAATACGTTTCGGTGCTCTATCTTTGGACTGAAAAAGGAGCTTTTTTACATGCCCAATTTTCTAAGAGCAAGCAGGCTAAAGATGCTTATCGTGCACTCATTGATAGCTATTACACAATGTTAGACAAGCCGCAGAATGAACGAGCTCAAACTTTGGCAATTAGTCTAGTTGATTATCAAAAACTTGAAGGTAGGGTGACAACTTTGGAACAGAGATTACAAGAAGTTACATTGCATTCGGGTGAACAATTACGTTTGCGAAAAGAAGTGAATAAACGAGTTTTTGAACTGGCAGGGAACGAAAAGGATGCCAGAAGAGCACTATTTCGAGCAATATGGTCAGCCATTAAAGAACGCTATCAAGTTGGCTCTTATCGTGACGTTAAGCAACACGAATTACAGGACGCATTACGGTTTGTTGAACAGTGGGGAGCGAACAACTATGAATCTATTAATTAATGAACCCCCTTTGCAAGTGTTACCAACACTTGCTTCAGAAATTGGGTTAAACAGTGCAATCGTTTTACAACAAGTACATTATTGGTCGCGTGTATCAACTAATGTGCGTGATGGTCACAAATGGGTGTACAAAACTATAGATGAGTGGCATGAGGAGTTTCCTTTTTGGTCGAAACGTACATTAGAACGTGTTATTCAGAGTCTCGAAGACATAGAAATCCTTGTTGCTGGCAACTATAACAAACTTAAAATGGATCGTACAAAATGGTATCGAATTAAATACGAAACACTTCAAGAACTGCATGAAAAAGCAAAGCGACAAAATGACGGAATGCAAACCGACAAAATGACGGATTCCAAAACGACAAATTGTCAGATAGGAAACCGACAAAATGACGTGAACGTTTCCGACAAAATGGCGGTACCAATAACCAGAGAATACACAGAGACTACTACAGAGAATACACAGAGAAAAGGGAACAGTCGCAAACGAGTTTACGACGAATCTTCTGTGCATTACCAATTAGCTAATAGACTCTATCAAAAAATATTGATTGATGACCCAAGCTTTAAACAACCAAACATGAATACTTGGGCTGATAGTATGCGCTTGATGATGGAACAGGATAACAGAACTGTTGAACAAATCGAATATCTAATAGATTGGTCACAAGCCAATGCATTTTGGAAAACTAATATTCTCTCAACAAAAAAGCTACGTGAAAAGGCAACAACACTTATACGCCAAATTAAAGCTGATAAAGCTAAATCTAATGCAACTACATCGAGCTACCGTAAAGGGCGTCAAGAAGTTGTACCTGATTGGTTCCACAAACGTAATGAAGAAAACTCAAGTTCAGTAGAGGTCAGTCAAGAAATAGATTTTGAAGCCGAACGTCAAAAAATATTAGAAAAGTTAGGGAGTGCTAAAGAGAGTGCGAAATGAATTAGTTTTTATTCTCCACTTAATGACAGGGTATTCAGAGCAATACCTTGATAAATTGTCAGACGAAGAACTGAATCGTATGTATGATGCTCAAATGGAAAAGAGCATGAATGAGAGCGTGGTGTAAGCAGTGGGTAATCATTTTTATGGACGTAAAGTGGTCAATGCAGTTACGCAACACGACTTGCAAAAGAAGGTTATTGACAATGAAAAACGACAATGGCGTATGGTTGGCAAATTCACAAGACATCACTACAGCGGTCATTGGTGCTGCGTGATGGAGAGACAATCAAAAGTAACCCAAAAATAATAATACGAAAGAGGGAGTATTAAATGAACTTAAATAAAATGGTGATGGATAGTTTAGCAAAAATGCAATCAGAAGGAAAGGTTCAGGAGATTGTAGAAAAGCACGTTGAATCAACTGTTAATGATGTTGTAAAGGACTTATTTGGAAGTTGGAGTGACTTCTCTAAAGACCTTAAATCTAAAGCTAAAGAAGCACTACAAATCAATTTTAATGATTTAAATTTATCAACATACAATCATTTAATCTTACAGGCTATTAAGGACAAATTAGATGACGAGATTACAAATCAAGGTGTTGCTAAAATTAAAAATCAAATTGAAGGTTTGCTATCTGACTCGAAACGAGAGTACAAATTATCAGAAATTGTTAAAGAGTTAAAAGAGGAAATTGAAGATTTAGATGAACTTGGTTATGAAAAATACCATGAAATGACACTTCACATAGACAAGCCTTACGGAGCGTGGTGGATTGCATTAGATGCTAGAGAAGATATTAGTGAATACAATTGCAAGTACAGATTGCACGTAGATGAAAGTGGAAAAGTTTATTCGGTCAAAATCAATGAGGAAGGTTTTGGAGGAAGTCGCTCAATTGATGAATTTGACATTAAAGCTGTTATGAAAGGTCTAAGTGGACTGGAAGAAACATTATTCAAAATTTATGCGAGTGGTGCAAAGTTAATCATTGATGAAGAAGATGTTGAATTAGAAATATCAAATCCTGAATATGATTGATTCCTAAATGTAGATGGAGGGAAGTTGTATGAGTAGCAGAATTGAGCTTTTAAAGCAGCAAAATGCTTTACACAATCAGCACTGTGTTATTTGTCCAAATCGATATGATCGTAATGCAAAAAGCTGCAAAAAGTGTGACATCTTCATAAAGTTCAATGAGATTGGTAAGAGTTTGTTAAACCTAAACCAACACCATGATGCACAAGAACAGCGTAAAAAAAATAAGGATGACATATTAGCGGAATCAATGACTGAGCACGGCATGGTTTTAACGATAGATCGGTACTTGGATTTGCAAGAGATGGGTTTGAAAAACTATCAAATAGCAGAGCATTACGGCATTACTATTCAAGAACTAAATGAGTGGAAGATATGGCAAGGGATAACTGACAAACGTGGTCCAGTGTCTAAAAAGGATTTAGTATGCAGCAGTTAAACATCTTTGATTACCCAATAGTGCCTAAAAATGCCGCTATTCAAAAGCATGATAGGGTGAAACTTAAACTTTTAGATGAATCCATTGATTGGGAAATTCATAATTACAGGAAATATTATTGTGAGAATTTGATAGGAAAAATCGGAATAGTAGTTGAAGTGAAGAAAAGCACAGTGACGGTACAATTTGCCGAGGAAGTAAGTTTATGTGATGTTCGTGAATTGGAATGGATAGCGTAGAGCTACGGTTGCAGCCGTAGCCCTACAATTAAGCCTCTCGCTTAAATCACTACAGCAATTATAACAGGGAGGGGCTTATATGGGCAATATGGTTAATCTGGGTGCGTTAGATGATGGAGTATACATCGTACAACAAGGGGCAGTTGTAGAGATTTTAGAGCCTAAAGAGTACGGGCAAGATTCTATCCAGTGGCAGCATGGCAAGGTGTTCGAAGTGAGTGAGAGCAAGCGTAGACGTGTTGGGGCAGTTAAAAAATAGAAAGATAATACCACGCATTACGTCAAAAATATAAAGCTACGGCAGCAACCGTAGCTTTTAAATTTAGTTCATCCCTTATGATTCACAGAACAATTATAGCAAAGGGGGTGTTCATACGAGAATCCGAAGATTTTTCTTTTATTTATTTCTAATCAAGCAAGAAATCTAAAAGCTTTTATCAAGAAATGATTAATCTTTTCTCTATAAAATAACGCTATAAAACCACTCATTAAAGAGGAGATGCCTAAAGGAAGCGAACGGCGATATTTTATTGCTTCAGACGTATTAGTGACAACTTGATTTGTTGAATTATCAAGATACTCTTCCGGATTGAAAGAATGGAGAGATAGTGAAGGATTATCAGTTGCAAATGTTATAGGTTCTGTGATGGTTTCATAAGTTTCGAGGTATGAGTTATAGAGAGAAAGTGGACCTCCAATTAACTCTGCGCCTATGAAAATTAATAAAGTAATAATAGGATATGTTATTAAATTGGCTTTTTTCATTGTATTTCCTCCTTGTAAGTGTTGATAGTATATCTACGAATCGGAATACAAAAAGTTTTAAAAAATTAAATAATTTCTATAAGAAAAAAATGTGCAGGAGAAAGGAGAATTAATTTGGGTAAATATTTTGAAACAAAGCACGATGCTTATAATTTGAAATTTAAAGAACATGAGGTTTTCGAAGGTAAGTTGGTTGTAGTAGATGAATCAGATACACCATTTATATGGCTCGATAAAGAGACTGGAAAGGTAAGTTTCGGAGGTGCTTACTTCCACTTGTACAAGGAGCAAAGATTGTTAGAAACTTTACAAGAATTTGTAGAAGTAGCCGTAAATTTAGTAAATGAAACAGAAGGTTGTGATCATAAAACAGCTTTCCAACGTTGTTTGCAAAAATTTGATGAAGTAGAGAAAGACTTTGAAATTAAGCAAATGAAAGTATACCGTATGGACGATTATCAGTGGATTGCACACTACTCTGAGGAAGAGGCTTTAGCTTTTTATCATGACCAATCAGGTGTCCCTATGGATGATTTAAAGCAAGCATTTGATGATTGGGGAGAAGTACCACTAACAGATACAATGTTTTGGGATGTAAGTGACATCACAGATGAAGAAGCAAATATGGCTGGTGTGGACTATGAAGGGCAAACTGAATTCGGTGAATGTTATCAAGTAACATTCGATTGGGTGTTACAAAATCGAGCTCATTTATACCCTGGCTATATTGCTTGTACGGGATGTTAAGTTACTGAACATCATGAGGAAATGAAGAGGCAAAGGACAATTAAATATAAGCCTTTACGGAAAATACCGGAGGCACTAACTGACAGGTTAATAACCTGTTTAGTTGGTGTCTCTTTTTATTTTATTAAAGGAGTGGATGACATGAGGACGTTACAAACAGAGTTGGTACAAAAGGGATTAAGTAAAAAAGTCGAAAGGCAAGCGTCAAAAAGACGCCAACCTAATAAGCAGATGAGTCAAAAAGAAATAGAAGAATTAATGGGAGTAAGGCGTAGCACTTACAAGAGAGTAAATGGAGCATTTAGACAGAAAGGGTGATTATAAATGAAAGTCGTTCAGCCGATACGTGATCCAGAAAAGGTAAATGCAATGCTTCAATATTTAAAAAGCATAAATGAAAGAGATTATATGTTGTTCTATATCGGTATAAGTGCTGGTCTTCGTATATCCGACATGTTACAGCTTCGAAAAGAAGATGTTCAATACGCTCATATAGATATTGTGGAAAAAAAGACAAACAAACCAAAACGATTCACTTTTCCACCATATATAAGGAAAGATGTTCAACGCTATATACAATGTTTGAGTGAAGGTGAGTATCTATTTAGAAGTAGACAAGGTGACAATCGGCCAATCGATAGATCAACAGCCTATCGAATCTTACGTAAAGCAGCAGAGGAATGTGGAATAAGAGAAATAGGGACTCATACATTACGCAAAACATTTGGTTATCATTTCTATTTAAAGTCAAAAGACATAGTAGCATTACAAGCTTTATTCAATCACTCTTCACCAGAAACAACATTGAGATATGTAGGAATCAATCAAGATGTATTAGATAAAGCAATGGACAATTTTAAACCTGATTGGGTGAAATGATTAAACAATTTCTTTTTTATTTATACAGTACAACATAAAAAAGAGTAGCGTGTACTCATATTAAGAAGTGGCTTGAAGCATTGATAATACAGAGTTTGTGATAAAGGACGAGTGCACCAGTCTATTTATTGAAGTGCGGTAGAGGGGGGCAAATGTAAGAATGACTATTGATGAAGCAAGAGAGCAAATAAAGAGGTTAGAGGACTATATCGAAATGGTTGAAGGGTATGTTCCAGAAACGTTCGAGCAACATGCTATTAAGCTTTATGTCTTGCATGAACATGTAGCAAGAGTAGCTAAAATGTTGAATGAATTAGGTTTTCGTATTGGTAAACGAAAAGTAATTGGAACGGACGTATCGGATATTTTAAGGGACAAGCCAATAGATGAATTACACGAGCTGGCAGTGAAGTTATTTAAACAAAACAAGAAAATAGTTAAGGGGCGAGTATAAATGGAAATCATGAAGAACTATGCAGATTTATTACGCATTATAGATATTGTAAAAGCTGAAATTGAAATGCTTGAGGTTGATAAGAAATATTGGATTGGCAAGAATGAGCATTTACCATTTTCCTCAATAGGTGCAGCGAAGTATGGGCTTGATGTAGCTTCACAACGAACAGATCGTTTGAATGGACGCATTGCTTCACTTGAAGAAAAGCTAGAACACTATCAAGCAATTGAAAAAGAGATTCGTGAAAACGTAGAAAAGCTTGAAGGATTAGAATATAAAATTGCTAAATTGCGTTTTATTGATGGTCTGACATATCAAGAGATTGCTGATAAGTTAGGATATTCTTATGGCTATATTCGTAAGGTAGTGTCACAAGGTAACAAAGAGGTAACAACGGCACTTGTCAAAGCGTGATATATTTACAGATGAAGAAACAGGCAATACCAACTAAATAGACGTTTGCGGAAACGTCAACACTATAGAGAGGCTACTAAATTGGTAGTCTTTTTTTATATCAGATTTGTATTATTGGCATAGCTTTCCATTTATCCTATGATAGATAGGTAGATGGGAGGTGATTATATGTCTATACAAAAAGGTTTTTACGGTATTTCTAACCAAGGCGTTTATGTAACTGGTGATGAATTTATCTGGGAATATAAATATTTTTACCATGGGGATACTGATGAAGTTCATTTTATTGCAAAAGAATTTCATACAGGAGCTACAATTAATAAACCATTAGTAACTAAAGGTAATTTAAGTCCTGAGATTGAAGAAATACTTAAAACAGAATCAGAACTTTTAAAAGTGAAGTAAAATATGAAGTCACATCTAACAAGGTGTGGCTTTTTATTATGAATTGTAATCATCGGATAAGAGCCAAATTTATAGGAGTGTAGTCATTATTTCATTCCCATGATACTATCTATTTAGTAAATTATGGGGGTATTGTAGTGAATAAAAGTGAGAATTTATTAGTGAAATTTTTGATAGCATTAGCTGCATTAACAATAGGTGTAGTGATTGTTCTTACTATTATTGCATTTCAAATAGGTGTTAATGAACTTGAAAAACCTAATAGAATTGCTATTGTTAGTGGCTTGTTAAGCATGGTTGGTGGCATAGCTGGGGCATTTGGTGCATATTTTGTTGCTACATATCAAATGAATAAGCAAATAGAACACGAGAAGAAAAAAGAAGAAATACAAAGAAAAGAAAGTATTTTACACAATTTAGTAATTCTAAAACGTTTAAATGATGAAGCAATGGAATTTGTTAGATTTTTTACTGAACAACATTCTTTTCCTTACCAGGATAGTGAATTGCGTACAAATCTAAAATTTAGAGAGAAAGACCTTTTTTGGATAGTTAATAATGTTAATAGCATTAACTATGAGATATTAAGAGAGGGATACATTACCGATTATTTAAAATTTAGTAGGGAAATAAATAACATGTATATTGATATTGAAGGATTAGAAGGAATTTCAGATAGTTATTTGGCAGGAAAAGTAATAGGATTACGAAAGATAATATTGGAAAGAAATGAGAACCTCGTATTATTTGATAGGTACTTAAAAAGTCATATAAATATTATTCAAAAACAAATTGAAGATTTAGTTTAGAAATAGTCACATTACTATAATGTGGCTTTTTATTATGCCTTGAGAGGTGGTGTGTTGCATGCATAAAACCGTATCCAAAAGCGTGCATAGAGCTAGAAAGCAACGATATAAAAGATTACGGAAATTACGTAAAGCACGTGATATAGCTAGTCAGGATGCAGTATTGATAAGACGTCGCAAGAAAGAAGTTTGGAAGTTAAAAGATATAGTTACACATTTTCAACATAGAGAACCTTATTTATTCCTAGATGATTTAGCGAAAGAGATATTTGATGCTAATGGTATTTGGTTGTATCGAGCACCTAAACCACCAAGTAGACCAGTTGTAGCTAAAAAATAAATTGTGGAGGGATGGACAATGAATGCCATTCAAATTCTAGAAGAACAAAAAATAAATCTAGAAAAGAAAGTTGTACGATTGGATGAACGTATCGAACGAGCAAGGATTGAAGTAGCAGAATGTACAAGCGAACGTAATCAAACACTAACAGCGTTACAAGATGTTGAATCAGCTATAGCAAAGTTAACTGAATCAGAACTGCCAACACGATTAGAAGGTAGTGAGTAGGATTGGTTAAAGAAGCACGTAAACAAGAACTGATACAGCATATCCTTGCTGGTGAGCTTATGAAGTTCTATAAATCAAATGAGTGGATGCAGTTACGACAAGAAGCTTTGAAGCGTGATAACTATGAATGTCAGTTATGTAAAGCAGCTGGTCGCTATCACAAGGCCGAGAATGTTCACCATATGAAAGAAGTAAAGACTCATCCACATCTGTCATTAACTCTAAATAACTTACAATGCTTATGCATTAAATGCCACAACGAAGTACACGATCGTTTGGAATCAACGCGTAAATATAAATATGCAAATGACGAGAGGTGGTAGAGATGCAACTTACTGATGGCACATGGACATATGATACAGATGTTATCAATGCTGCAGTTATAAATGAGTATCGTGATTGGTATGAGCGAGACATGCTCAACGCCTTTACTCGTTACGCTTACTATCGATACAAACAGATAAGAGATTGTATCAATGGTCGTAAGTGCAAGCACATGACGATTGATAAAGTGCGTGAGCAATTAAAATCAACTGATAAACTTCAATTCACGTGTGAACTGTTATCGATTTCGGCCGAAGAAATTTGGTACATCATTGACTTCGCAGATCAGCATTTAAAATACGTAAAATAAATACCCCCCGGTCAAAAAATTTCGGTCTTTTTAAGGGATTCGTTCAACGGGTAGGGTTCAGGAATGAATATATTTTTCAGATTTCCGCGCGACAACATGCACACTAAATTGTTGATGAATAAATATGCAATGGGAAAGGTGGGCGGTAAGGGTGCAAAGTCATGAATTAGCATTTGAGGATTGGCTTGAAGGTACGAAATATAAGGACATCGCGGCAAAATACAACGTCAAAGAAAATACGGTGAAATCCTGGTACAAACGATACAATTGGAAAGAAAAAAAGGAACAGCGCACACAAGAAAGTGGGCAAGAAACGGTAACAATTGCACCCGAAATCGTTGAGTTAGTACCAGGTAATAAAAAGTTGCGTAGAAGGATAGAAAAGGATCTTCGAGAGCAACTTTTTGAAATGGGAGCAACCCAGGCACACTTTATGGATCTCGTTGATGATTACCTTGCTATGTGGGATGTGAAAAACATGCTCATTGAGGATATTCGAGAGCGAGGTGTCACAGTTCCAGGTGCTCGCGGTGAAAAGAAAAATGATAGTATTGGAGAGCTCAATAAAACGAATGCACAAATGCTTAAAATATTAAGCGAGCTGGGACTTAAAACAAGTGAGATTAAAATAGAAGGTGAGGATGATGACTACTAGAAAAAGTAATGTTCATATTGACAACTACATCGATGCTGTATGCAGTGGTGAAATTTTAGTCAGTAAAGATGTGGCTGCATTAATCGAACTAGTAGAGCAGAAATTAACACAAGAAAATGTGTGGATTGATGAAAATGCTATTAATCAAGCGATTGAGTCCATAGAAAAATACTTTCCTTTCAAACTTTTTAAATGGCAAAAGTTCGTGGTTGCTTGTATGTTCGGACTTTTTTACGATGATGATTCACTTGTTTTTAATGAATTTCTTTTATATATGGGCCGTGGAGCGGGGAAGAATGCATTTTTAGCAGCACTTGCATTTCATATGAGTGGTAAACAAGGAATAAGAGGTTACAACATTGATATTGTAGCTACATCTGAAAAACAAGCTAAGACATCGTTTAACGATTTATTTGATGTATTAGAAGATCACTGGAAGACATTCAAAAAACATTTCAAAAAAACAAGGCAAGTAATTCGTCACATCAAAACGAAATCTGAAGTTAGCTATTATACAAATAATGCTAAAACAAAAGATGGATTCCGACCAGGTATTGTTGTGTTCGATGAAATCCACGCCTATGAAACGGAAGATAATATTAAAGTATTTACATCTGGATTAGGGAAAGTACCAAGAGCTCGTCGGATTTATTTAACAACTGACGGAAATGTTCGAGATGGATTTTTAGATCAGATGAAAGAAGAGGCAGAACAAGTACTTCGTGGCGAGATACCAAATTCTCGTTTATTTCCGTTTATGTGCAGACTAGACGATCCAGAAGAAGTACATGAAAAGCGAATGTGGGAAAAAGCAAATCCATCGATTATGCATTTACCTGATTTGATGCTTGAAATGGAGTTAGAATATGATCGCATGCAGAATCGCCCATCTGCAAAAATCGAATTTATGACAAAACGCATGAATCAACCTTCACAATTATCTGCTGATGGAGTTGCTGATTGGAACAAGATTAAAGCAACGAACAAACCATTTCCTGACTTGAAAGGCGCTGAATGTATAGGTGGTATTGATTACGCAGATACACGAGATTTTGTAGGAGTTGGATTGTTGTTTAAGAAGGATGGTAAAAGGTATTGGAAGCACCATACATTTATTAATCACAGGTCATTAAAATTATTTAATTATGCTGTCGATATTGAGCTTGCTAAAGAACAGGGTTTAGTCACCATCATTTATGAAGAAACCAATAAACCTGAAATAATCGCTACTTGGTTTGCTGAACAATCCAAGTACTATCGTATTAAAAAAATCGCTAGTGACATCATGCGAATCAATCACTTGCGAGAAGTATTTGAGAGTTATGGTTTTTCACTTGATATTGCCCGCAGTGGAACAACAACACATACAAAGTTACAGCCTACTATAGAAGAAATGTTCGCCTACGAAAAAATCATATGGGGAAATGACCTAATGATGCGATGGTATACAAATAATACTTATGTAAAGCCTGATGGAAAAGGGAACATAACATATGAAAAAATCGAGCCGAAGATGAGAAAGACTGACGGCTTTTTTGCGTTGTTACATGCTTTGCAATTTGAGTTAGAAATTGTAGAATCTCGAACTTTAACTGCTGAAAATGTGTCGAAAGCATTTAAAACATACAGTTACTAGGAGGTGAGTAAATAAGTATGTGGCAATGGGTTAAAAAGTTTTTTAAAAACGGCCAATTAGAAAGTTTAAAAGATTGTTACTATGAATTATCGGCGGAGTATTATTATAAAAAGTTAGCAGTAGAAACATGTGTGAACTTAATCGCCAATGCTTTATCTAGATGTGAAATAAAAACCTATAAAGAAGGAAAATTGCATAGAGGAAACATGTATTATGCCTTGAATGTACAACCAAATCAAAATCAAAACGCAACAGCATTCTTTCATAAAGCTATTCGGAAATTTATCTATGAAAACGAATGCTTAATCATTATGGAAAATGACAACTTCTATATTGCTGATAGTTTTGATGTGAAGGAATATGCTTTTTATGAAAATGTATATTCAAATATACAGATCGGTGAGCTCACATTAAACCGAACATATAAAGAATTCGAAGTAATTCGTTTAAAACTTACAGATACAAAAATATTATCGGTAATCGATGAATTGTATGAATCACACGGAAAAATGGTTGAAGCTGCTAAAAGCTATTACAAGCTAAAAAATAATAAGCGGGTATTAGTTAAAGGTGATTATTTAAGGGCGCAGGATGATGAAACGCAGAAAAAAATAGATGACATGTTTGAAAATCAATTGAAAAATTGGTTTGATCCAGACAAGAAAAGTGTTGCTTTCCAATTACAAGATGGTTTTGAGATTGAAGACATGTCAGATTCAAAAACCGGTTTAACAATAGATAGTAGAGATATAAGTAACCTTGTGGATGATATTTTTAATTATGTAGCGATGGCATTTCATGTACCACGTGGTTTGTTGAAAGGCGACTTAGCGGATATTGATAAACAAACTGACAACTTTATTATGTTTGCACTTAATCCACCTGCAGAAATGATGGAAGATGAATTTAATCGTAAGGCCTATTCAAAAGATGAATATTTAAACCGAACATTTTTAAAAATTGATACATCAAAAATCAAAATTACAGACATCGTACAATTGGCTACAGCCTTTGACAAAATGTTTGCGATTGGGGTTTATACAATTAATAATATTCTAGAAGAACTGGGGCATGAGCCTGTGAACGATGAAATTGGAGATAAGCGTCATGTTACGAAGAATTATCAAGATGCAGAGACCGCATTAAAAGGAGGTGAAACCTAACATGAAAAATCGTTTTAAGCAATTTAAAAATCAACAATATGCTGAACAAATTCCAGAAATTAAAAAGGAACTATCCGCAAAAAAAATTGATGCGTCCACAACTGAAATTGTCATCTATGGTGACATTGGGGAAAGCTGGTGGTACGATTCTATTTCTGCAAGTGACATTGATTCATTATTAAAAGATGTAACGACTGACAATATTACGGTTCGTATTAACAGTCCTGGCGGTGACGCTTTTGACGGTATCACGATTTATAATCGTCTGAAGGATCATAATGCAAAAGTAAAAATTATTGTGGATGGTTGGGCATGTTCAGCAGCTTCAATAATCGCAATGGCTGCAGACGAATTAATCATGAATACGGGCTCGATGTTGATGATTCATAATGCTTCGACAGGCATTTGGGGTAACAAAGAAGCTTTAACTAAAGAAGCTGAATTATTGACCAAACTAGACGCGTCTATTGTTGATGTATATTTATCTAAAGCTCAAGCGACAAAGGAAGAAATAGCTACTATGATGGACAATGAAACATGGTTCACAGCAGATGAAGCGATCGCTATTGGTTTCGCATCATCTACAGTTGTGGAAGACCCAGCCGATGACGACAAAACCAAAACAGATGCAGAAGCATTTAAAAATAGCGTTCTTGCTCGATTTAAACGAGAGCCAGCGCCAAAACAAAATATTTTAACAAATTTCCAACGCAACTCAGATGAGTAGGCGTTTTTATTTTACTCAAAAATAGGAGGTCATTTATATGACAGGTATTAAAAATTTAGATAATGAACCAAAAGTTATCGAAAATAAAGAAGCTCAAGTGGCTGCTCTAAAAGCAGCATTTGAAAGCGCTGATCCAAACGAAGTTGCAGCACGAATTGTTGAGAATTATGAAAGTAATATGCTACACTTCCAAGATTTAATGAATACGACAATCCGCGAGGCTAATCGTGCAAACGAGCAACAATGGGACAATGCTGTATTAGCATCACGAGGCATACGTACATTGACGACAGAGGAGAAGAAATTTTATAACGCTGCAATTGATGTACAATCATTTGACGGTGTAGCTACATTTGTACCACCAACTGTATATGAACGTGTATTCGAAGATTTAGCAATGGACCATCCATTATTGTCACGTGTTAATTTTCAGCGTGTTGGTGCAAATACGCAATGGGTAGTGCGTAAGGAAGGGGCAACAACAGCCTTTTGGGGAGATGTATGCGATGAAATCAAAGAAATGGTTGACCATGGATTTGAAACAATCGAGCAAGGTATGTATAAACTTTCTGGATTTTTAGTTGTCTGCAAAGCAATGTTCGAACTTGGGCCTGAATGGTTAGATCGTTATGTACGTGCATTTTTAACAGAAGTTATTTCAACAGAGTTAGAAAATGTCATTGTTAAAGGGACCGGTAAAAAACAACCGATTGGTATGATAAAAAATTTAGCAGGTGCTATTGTGGATGGTGCATATCCAGATAAAGCCAAAGTAATTTTGGATGTTTTCACACCTCAAGAAATCGGTGAAAAAATCTTGGCACCAACAACAAAAGGAGGTACACGTAGTTATACGGGCGTATCATTAATCATTAACCCGTTCGATTATGCGACAAAATTATTTGCGTATGGGGCAAAGCAACGTGATGACGGTTCTTGGACACATAATAATTTTGCTATTCCTGGTTTGGAAATCATTCAATCGCCAGCTGTACCTTTGAATACAATGATTTCCGGTAAACCAAAAGATTATTTCATGGGAGTAGCTGGTGAAACAAAATTAGAATCTACAGACGTATTACGCTTAATTGAAGATCAGCGTTTATATTTAACTCGTCAATTAACAAACGGTCGTCCACTTGATAATGATTCGTTCATCGTATTTGATATTACAAATATGGCTATCAACAACACAGCCACTACAAATACACCAGACACACCTTAACTAATTTGGGAGGGAAACGAACATGATTACAGCAAAAGTAGTAAATCCATTTAAAGCGCTTGAACATAATGGTCATATGTATAAAGCAGGTGACACATATCCAGCTGAAGGTTTTACAGCAAATGAGGAACGTGTGTATTTTTTAACAGGTGTGCATCCTGAGTACAAAAAAATCTATCTTGCAGAAGTTACGATTAACGAGCAGGAAGAACATAAAGAACAAGTGGCAGAGTTTCCAAAGCACACAGGAAGAGGCTATTATGAGCTTTCTAACGGCACTAAAGTAAAAGGTAAAGAGGAAGCTATCGAAGCGGAAAATGCATTAAAAAGCGGTGAATAATGATGAATGAACTGCTTATAGAATTAAAGCATCGATTACGTATTACATGGGATGATGAAGATGCTGAATTAGAACGTATCATTAATAGAGCAAAGTCTTACTTCGAGAAATTAACGAGTAAGGCTTTTGCTTTTGAATTGGATAAGTGGGAAACAGAGCTATTACTCGAGCGTTGTCGTTATGTTTACAACAATGCAGCAGATGAGTTTGAGAAGAACTTTGCAGATGAATTGAAACGCCTTATTATGCATGTTGCATTAGAAAAGAGGGCTAAAAATGGCCAATAAGAAGATTCGTGATGTTTTAAATGATGGTTTTATCCAGTACGGCACTAAAGAAACAGAACGGTCTGCAAAGGGAAAGCGAATTGGTGAAAAATTTGTGCCAATTGGTCGGCTTGCTTATCAGGAAATGTCGTGTCGTGATGAAGATTATGAAATGGCCAAAGTATTGAGCGGTGTTTTGAGTTTGAAGATTCGCACGCTCTGCCCTCCAAGTTTACGCAAATTTGATAAAAGTAAATTAAAAGTCATTGTGGATGGCAATGAGTATGACGTGATTAAGGCCGATTCGGATCGAGAAAAGATGTACCTCTATTTTTATTTGCAGGAGGTGGGAGCACATGAGCAAAACGAAAATCAAGATGCAAGAACAGATTGACGCATTACTTATAGCTTTAAACACCTTTGAGATTCCTGTTTTTGAGGATGATCTAGCAGAGGATGAAGAAACTCAGTTTAAGAAAAAGAACTATCATTTCTTTGTTTATGAAACAGGTGACATGAATAAAAATGATGATCAAAAGACTATTAGTCAAGATGTAGTTATCTATTACTATTCAGAAAATCGTGACGACATTGACGAACGTACTGTTGATATTATTACAAAACTTTCTCATATACCTCGTATGTCTTTGAACCGTACACAAAAACAAAGATTAAAAAGAAAAGATACAGATAACTATGTTGATAGAGTTGTATTTTTGTATCAACGCAGAATTGTAACTGGGTGTGTTGAATTATGAGGTCACTAGTTGAATTTGATGATTTAACTTCTTTGGAAGAAAAAATTAAGACGTTACCAGGTCGGGCAGAGAAAGCCATTAACAAAGTGCTACATACGGATGCTATTGAGATTGCTACAAAAGAAATGTCCAACCTTTTACCCGTTTCAAATGTTGCCAACAAGAGACACGCTAAAGAAAGTAATTGGTCAACAAGTGAGGAACATAATTTGGGGTTTGTTGTGAAAACAAAGGGAGGAGCCGCCAATAAAAAAGGTAGTTTTGGTTACTTGGTTTTCCCTGATGAAGGTCGAGGACCTTCGAATCCCTGGGCACAGCATTTTAGTGATCGTTCATTACAGAAATCAACGCCTAAAATTTTAGAGAAATTACATGGCGCGTTAGAAGAATTAATAGAGGAGGGCTTATAATGTCAAAACAAGTAATTGAGCAATTTGATGCGTGGAATATCAAAAACGCATCGATTCAATTTAGGAAAGGAAACAATCAAGAACCAGGTACAAAGTTTGGTTGTGTGGGTACGATTGCATCTGAACCTGAGACAACTGTTTTATCGAAAAAATGTGGCCGTGCAACAATTGCGGAAAAAACCGTGACAATAAAGCTAAATGTAACAGTTAGTGCCCATGTACCCGTACAAGTTTTACGTGACTATTTCGGTTTAACTAATGAGGATTTAAAGCCTGGTATCTATAGTTATGGTTCTAATTCATTAGGTAAAGACTTTGTATTTACAGCTGATGTGGTAGATGAATTTGAAGACCTCACAAAATTAATTGCATTCCCTAAAGCATCTAATGCGGGTGGTTTTACCATCAACATTGATACGTCCCAAGAAGAGTTAGCGATGCTTGAATTAGCATTTAGTGCAGTTGCTGATGCACATGGCCAATTCTACTATGAGGCGATTACAGCTGAGTTAGAAGAACCAGAAATTGCAGAAACTTGGCATACAAACTTCACGCGAAAATTAGTTGAAAAAACTGAACCAGATACACCTTAATGAGCTTCGCCTATTGAAGGTTGTAAAAAAGATTGTGAAGGAATTTACTTAAACTAACGGTGCAGGTTAGTTGAATAAGAGATATAATTATGTAGTATTTGACACATTATGTGAAATAGAAAGGTAGATGGATATGAAAACAATTAGATTATTCTTAAAAGAGACACGAGTATACGAACAAAAGATGGAGATTGAAGTCCCCGAAGGTACTCCCACAAAAGAATTAGAAGAATTTTTTGACAGTTTGACATCAAATCTTGAGTCAATGTCAGATATTACTGGAACGATTGGAAGAATGAATGTAAATGTTGATGTTATTGATGACCCTAGCATGGATTCGGATCTTCCAGACGAATCGCACGTTGAATTAACTGGTTGGGAAGAGATATACTGATACACATATCGTAAATAATATGTAATAAAAGAGAGGGAGCTTCTTCAACTAGGGTGCTTTAGTTGAAAAAGAGCTGCTAAAAACCCTCAAACTTTTTTATAAAAAAGTTAATACTAAATTGCAAAAAAAGAAAGCATGCTGAACAATCTTTATTCAATTTGCTTTCTTTTCATTTCTTAGAATTACTTTTAATCAAACTATATTCCAAACCAACACCTCCAAACATGGAGGTGTTTTTAATAGATGGAGGAGAATTACATGAAAATTCAAAAGGTCGAGTTAAAAGAGGTAGAAGTTGTAGAGGTAGACGGTGAATTTGAAAAGCGATTTGTTAACACGAAAGTGTACCCAGCCTTTTTAACGAACGCTGCTGTGAAAAAAGGTTATGATACAGGCTTATTAGAATCGAGTTTATTTGAGGATTTATTGAAAATAAAGGGACTTGAAACACTTATTATTCAATCAGATGAAGAAGCTTCCCTTGAGTTATTGAATGCTTTTGATGAGCAAAAATTAATTGCTGTTATTTATCTAGCTGCAACTGGCGCCAATAAAAATCTTGGATTATCCTTTGATGAATTTTTAGAAAAGTACCATTATCCATTAACAGATACAATCCAACTTTATGCTAATTTGATTGTTGGATTATTGAATGAATCAAATGAATTTGCTAAAGCTTTACACAAACAATCGAAAAAGTCCAAAAAAAAACAACACCACCAAAGCTAGTCATCAAGCATGTGGAGGATCTCTACACACTCTACGTATTAATAGCAGGCATCGACCCAGAAACCTTTTGGCATGGTCCAATAGCAACAGTAGAGCGTATTTATGCGAATAAACTGGCGTTTGATGGGTGGAGTAATAGCCTGATAGGAGAGTGAATATATGGCTAACAATAACAACGAAGTCAAAATAACCTTCAAGGCATTTAACCAAGAATTTAATAAATCAATGACGGAAATGAACAAAGAAACCACATCATTACGTCAACAGATGAAGCTCCAGCAAGAACAGATGAAACATAATGCTTCTGAGACTGAAAAGTTAGAGGCGAAAATGAGTGGTTTACAACAAATTTATGAAGTGGCAAAGCGTAAAACAGAAGAAACCACAGCAACTTTAGCACGTGCAAAAAATCTATGGGGTGAAAATTCAGAGGAAGCCAAAAAACTAGAGGAACAGCTTAAGCGTAATCAAATTGCTGAACAACAAGCAGCAAATGCCATCACAGGAACAGAACAAGCATTACAACGTGCCAAGCAAGCTCAAGTTGATCAAGAGGAGTCTTTACGACAACTACAAAATTTATTTGCAGTCACTGGCCAATCGGTTGGTGATTTTTCTGATTTATTAGGGCGAGATTTAACAAGAGCTATCCAAAATGGTTCTGCCAGTGCAAAAGAATTAGATACTGCATTCGATAAAATCGCGCGCTCATCATTAAACGCAGGTCGTGATATTACTGAGTTGCGAGCGTCCATTCGTTCGTTAGATAGTGGATCATCGGTTGAACATGTTCGACAGGATTTAGCTAGATTGGGACAAGAAGCAAATGAAGCGGAGAAAGAAGTAAATGGTCTAAAGGATAGCTTAAAGTCTATGGCAGGTGCAGCGAGTGCGGCTATTGGGGTAGGCACAGCAGTATCAGCAGCATTAGAAAGCTCTAGTTTGGATACATCTATTAAGATTTCCTTTGATGTACCTGAATCATCAAGAGAAACCGTTAGACAGGCTGTGCGAGAT
>NZ_JBHZDH010000056.1:0-36277 GCF_042755925.1 Lysinibacillus sp. NPDC059133
TGTAAATAAGAAAGTCTTATGGAACAGAGGATAAATCAAAGATGTTGTACACAGGACATGGCAACACCATCTGTGGAGAGCTTTGTAACGCTTCTTTTAAGTATATAAGAACCCCACTGCTTTAGCTGTGGGAGTAGTCAGCTCATTGTCTAACCATCTATTTCTATTAACATAGCTCAAAAGTATAGTTAATAGCAAATTTATGTTGGTATATTTTATGTAATTTCTAACATTTGACCCTTATCTTAATTCTCCAACTTTGTTAAAATAATAGAAGCTTAGGAGGATTAAAACTATGAAAAAACTATCAATGATAACGGTGTTAATGGCACTTGTTAGCTTGCTTATTTGGCAACCCAATATGGCATATGCTGATGAGCTCTCAGGACATATGCATGAAAGTGGTTTACGCTATTTAATTTCCAAAGATGCATTACAGCAAGATGCCAATGGAAGCTATCGTCCAAATGACACTGTCACGCGCGGTGAATTTGCTACTTACATAGCAAAGGCTTTAAACCTTGAGAAAAAAGATAATATTAGTTTCACAGATGTCCCAGATACACATTTGTTTGCAGCAGATATTAAACTCGCTGCTTCTGCTGGGATCATCACCGGTTATACAGATGGTTCATTTAAACCGGATGCCCGTATTTCAAGAGAGCATATGGCAGTTATGCTAATTAGAGCTGTTGATTATCTAAAAATCCCTAAAGGTACGTCATCCATTACTTTTAAGGATAATGCAGCTATTTTTAAAGACTTCCGCCAAGACATTGCGATTGGCGCACAATTAGGGCTTATTAAAGGTAGCTCCAATGGAATGTTTTTACCAAAAGATAATGCCACAATTGGCGAGGCATCTACATTTGTACTACGCTTAATACTTTTAGCGGACGATGTTAAAAATAATGGTGGTAATAATGGTAACAACGGCAATACAGGAAATAACGGTAATAACGGGAACACTGGTGAAACTGGTAATGACAACTCTACTAAGTACATCGTAAAAGAAATTTCAAATGGTAGTCTTGTTGGGAACCAAGGCTTTTCTAGCTTTGACGCTGCTGAAAAAGCATTGTCAAAAAATACACTTGTCATTACGTTAAATGATAAAATTATGAAAATGTCATCTGGTTATGTTGTAACCAATAATTATGTAGCACTTAAATCTGAAACAATTAACGATCAAATCGGTGTTGCTGCTAATACAGAAATGCAGTATTTAAGCAGTGATGCGACACAAGTAAAAGTTAGTTTAGCAGGTCATGTTGGGTATTTAAAACATGCCGATGTCACTTTAATCCCTTCTGCTTTAAGTAAGGGTCGTTCTTACTATACAAACGAGAATGGTGAAATTAAACATACTTTATATGATTATAAATCAAATAAATATTCTTCTAGCTATGTGTATGGAAAAGCACCCGACTTCATGAAGCAAGGCGAAAAGTACTTTAGCTGGAATGGCATTAATTTCACAAATGCTAGTGGCTCATCGATAGGTGAAGCTTATAATTACTATCAATTTTTACCTGCACGTGCGAAAACTCAATATACAGCAGAGGAACTAGATAATTACATTTTGCAAAAGTTAGCTGAGCTTGAAAGTTCAGGGGCTAGTCTTTATAAGAATGCGACTAAAAAAAGTAAGTTAATCGGTTTAGGGAAAGTTTTAAAAGAAGTCGAAGCAAATGATCAAATTAACGCCATGCTTATTTTATCGCTTGCCCAGCATGAGAGTGCATATGGTATGAGTCCCCATGCTCAAGATCTCAACAACTTATTTGGTTTATATGTATATGATACGAATCCACTAAATAAAAAGTTTGATAGTGTAGTGGACAATATTAATGAACTTGTTGATAAGTTCTTGCAGCCAAATTACATTACACCAGGCGGTCCTTACACAAATGGTGCAGTGATTGGCTCTAAGGAAGTCGGATTTAACGTGAAGTATGCCTCTGATCCATTTTGGGGTTCTAAAATTGCTGGACACTACTACCGTAACGAAAAAGCTTTAGGCTTTAAAGATGCAAAAAATCCATACAAAATTGGCCGTACGACAACAGCTGGTCTAAATGTTCGTCCAGATGCATCAACAAGTCAAAGTCCACTTTACACATTTAATAAAAGCGGTATGCCCGTTATTGTAACAGATACAAATGTTAATGGTTGGTATGAGGTACTTTCTGATAAACCCCAAACACAACCAGCTTACATCAGTAAAGATTATGTTAAATTCATTAATACCGTGAAGTAGCAATTAGAGGCTGTCTCCGATTATTTTCGGGGCAGCCTTTTTCATGTTGCGAAAATCAGCGAGCTGTACCAAAACCGATGGCTAAATCAATTATGTGAGCACTTCTTTCTCCTACCTGATCAATTTTCCAGCAGACCTAAGCTCTTCTTTCTCCTACCTGATCAGTTTTCCGGCAGACCTGAGCACTTCTTTCTCCTACCTGATCAGTTTTCCGATAGACCCGAGCTCTTCTTTCTCTCCTACCTGATCCGTTCTACTGCAAACCCATGCACTTCTTTCCCCTACCTGATCCGTTCTACTGTAAACCCGAGCAGTTACCTAACCTAATCGAGCTTTTGAAACAGCCCTCTTCAAAGCCTCAAATTAAATTTATTTATCTATGCATAAGAACCTGCATTCAAACATAAAAATAATCAGTGGACAAACAATAGAATTGATCTGGATAAAGACTACACGCCCTTCCTTTCCTTAACAATAAAAAAACTGTCCCAAAAGTGAGTCAATCACCTTTGAGACAGTTTCTATGTTTATCAACTAAACTATTGTTTTTTGTAGTATTGCTCAATTCCATTATAGATAGAATCTGCAAATTTATTTACGTATTCATCATTTGTCAATTTTTGGCGGTCCTCGCTATTTGTTAAAAAGCCGAGTTCCACTAAAATTGATGGAATGCTCATATTATTAATTACGTAGTATGGATATTGTTTAACGCCACGATTCTTCATATTTAAATTGGTTACAATTTGATTATTTACAAAAGTGCCTAAATCAATATCCTCTTGATACATATCGCCTGATGAAATAGCATAATATGTTTCAGTACCTGATGCTGATGTATTAGTAGCAGAGTTTACATGCACACTCACGAAAATCTCGCCATAGTTTGCACTCGTAAAGTCTACTCGACCTTGTAAGGTAGGGAACGTATCACCAGTACGAGTCATGTACACTTTTGCGCCAGCATTCTCAAGCTTTTGCTTAACAAGTGTGCTCACTTTTAATGTAATGTTCTTTTCAGAGAAAGAACCTAGTACTGTCCCTGGATCCTTACCACCATGACCTGGGTCTAGGATAATAATACGATTTTGCAACGGTTTACCATTTTGATTTAATAATTTTAAATAAGATTTATGGACATAACCTGCTTTACCATTGTATTCGATTTTTGCCCAATATCCATTAATGTCGTTAACTTTAACAGAGTCGCCCTTGTTAAGCTTAAATAGCACTGTAGAAGTTGAATTTGCTTCACTACGGACATTTAGGTTTCCAACAGTTGCTCGTCCTACTACATCACCTGAAGCTGTAGGTGGAGTTGGAGGTGGAGTTGGATCAGGTTGTTCTTCTTTACCCGTTTCTGTTGTGCTGTTCGCTACAATATATCCTGGTAAACCATTTACTTGCGTTAAATGATAGCCACCAGTAGTTTTGTAAACTGGTAATTTTTCATTTGCTTTAATAGTTTGAATGATTTTTGATGAAGAAGTTGGTTTAACATATAAGTTAATAGCACCTTTAGATGCCACTTCTTTTTGGACAGACCCTAAGTCATTGCCATCTGCATCTAAAAATTGTGCATAATCTTTATAAACATAAGCAAATGCACCTTTATATGTTACCTTTAGCCATTTGCCCTGAACTTCATAAACTGATAGTTTGCCGCCTTTATTGACTGTACCAACAATGTTAGTATTTAATGAACTATCCGGTGTTTTGCGGATATTTAGACCATCTGTCGACACTTTGACTAGCCCAATAACCTCTTTTGTATCAGGTACAGATGTCCCTTTAACAGGTAGCTCTAAACGATATTTCTCATTTTTCGCACGTGCTACAAATAATGAAAAGTGTGCACGTGTAACCGTATTATTTGGTAAATAATTTTTACCATTTCCATTTGTAATACCATTATAGTAAATTGTATTTACATATTTAACGTAAGGGTGTGTAATACCTACGTCAGTAAATGGTGAATCTAAGTTTTCATATTCACTTGTGTCCAAGTTAAATGCCTTTGTTAGTACATAACTCATTTCATCACGAGTTATAGCCTTTTTTGGTAAGAACTTGCCTTGTGTGTTCGTTGAAAAGAATCCTAATTGCACAGCTCGTTCGATATAACCTGACATTTCAGTGCCTACTGTTACATCCGAAAAACTTGATTTGTTTACAACTAATGGTTTATTACCAGAGGCAACGACAACCATTTTTGCAACTTGTTCACGTGTCACAGACTCATTTGGGCCAAAGACTCTTTTCCCATTTACAAAATATCCTTGGATAACACCCAAATTAACTAAATAATTGATTTCTTCATAAGCTTCGTGATTTTTGGAGATATCTGCAAATGTTACATTTGTAGTTGTATCTGCCATTACACTTTCACTATGTATAGTAAACATAGAAGCTGAAATGAATAAGACGCACAAAATAAGACTAATTTTTTTAAGATTCAATGTCTTATTTCCTCCCTTCCTGTTCTCTTAAGTATTCATTTTAACAAAATTAACTAAATAAATCATCATACGACAGCACTTTTTAAGTTTATTTTTCCAATCACTTCCTTTTCAATGAAATTATCATAAAAATAGAAGAGTCTGCAATTGCAAACTCTCCTCTAATTATAAGCTATTTTAAAAGATCTTTTCTTGCAATCAATGCATCTATGAAAATATTATCTAGATTGTAATCTTTCAATAAACATTTTTAGTTCTTTGATTTTTAGTAATTCATCCATACCAAAGCTGCCATTGCCATCCCCATTTGTAACACCGTTAGATGCAAGAATAGAAACATATTGATTAGCCCAGCTATCTTGTGGTACATCACTAAATGTTACTTCTTGACCAGCATTCTCAAGTCCGAAAGCAATAACTAATACTTTCGCGATTTGTGCACGAGTAATTGGTGATGATGGATTGAATTTACCATTCGCATCGCCTTCAAAAATACCTAATTTTGCAACAGCTGCAATAGCACCTGCATGCTCATATGTTGGTTTTACATCGATAAAATCACTATTTTTGTTAGATGTATCTAAGTTTAAAGCTTTCGCAATTTGTGAAGCAGCTTCAGCACGTGAAGCATATACTGTAAAATCAACTGCTACTTTCTTTACTTCAGCTTGTTGTTCTGCATCAAATGTAGCAACACGTTTTGCACCTACGTAACGAGAACCCCAATAATATGGATCGTTTACGTTCGAATAACTAACACCTTGATTAGTTTGAGAGTGGATCATTTTACCGTCACCTATGTATATAGATACATGTGAGATACCACTGCCACTTGTGTTGAAAAATAGTAAATCTCCAACTTGAAGATCACTTTTAGCTACTGCTGTCCCTTGTTGGTATTGTGCGCCTGACGTACGGTTTAATGTGATGCCTAAATCTGCAAATACTTGAGAAGTAAAGCCAGAGCAATCAAAACCGCTTGTAGTTGTGCCACCATATTTATATGGAATGCCTAAATATTTAGAAGCTGTGTCAGTGACTTCTGTTTTAGTCGCTGCTTCAGCTGAATCGATATGAGTTGTTGAAAATAACATGAAAGATGCAAAAATCGGTAATAACCATTTTTTATTCATACTTTTGTTATACCCCCTCTAAACTTTTTTGCCTATAAATAGACTATCATAAAAGGTGGTATTTTAATTTTTCAATTGTGTAACGATTTTAGAAATAATAAAAACGCTGATATACCAACGTTTCTTGGCTTTATCAGCGTAAAAACGGAAAAATTTTAATGGTTTTTTCTAACATCTGTAACGTAAATGTAACATTAGCAACTCTTTGTTACATAACCAATTATTGACTCGAAAACAGTTGAACCCAATAATAATTTCCTTTGCTATCTTGTGTAACCGCAACACCTGTATTTGTATAATGCTCTTTCATAATATTATCTCGATGGTCAGGAGAAGCCATCCATCCTTTTACAACTGTTTCGGGCGATTTGAAATATCTTGCAATATTCTCTCCAAAGCTCGTATAGGAATAATCAAATAATGTCGCTAAATCCCAAGGGGCGCCGTAATAAGGAGAAATGTGCTCAAAATAATTACGTTTAACCATGTCCTGCGCTTTTATAATAGCGATTTGTGTCAGTTTCGAATCATATTCAACAGGCGCTAGCTGATTCTTTTCCCTTTCCACATTGATTAACCGAATGACTTCTTTTGACCAAGCTGTTGAAAGATTTATTGTTGGTATATAATCTTTTGCTAAATAATCATAAGCTACTTCAAGCTTCTTTACTTTTTGCTGAAAATTTAGGCTACGTTCAACAAAAACTGCTACTTGTGCCCGTGTCACTAATTTGTTGGGTGCAAAATGCTTAGCATCTATTCCGCCAATAATTCCTATGTCTGTTAGTGATTCGATATAGTCTTTTGCCCAGTGTGTTGGAGGAACATCATCAAATTTACTTTTATTTTTACCATCCACTTTAACCTGATAGGCTAGTGCTAGCATTTTTGCAACTTCCATACGCTTTAAAGGCTCACTTGGATGAAAGGCATCACTATTTTGTATAACACCTAATTCTACAAGTTTCTGAATTTCTTTGTAATAAGGATGTGAAGCAGGAACATCTTTAAAGTGTAATGAAATCGAAGTATCTGAGTTTGTTTGAATAGACCGAGCAATTGCAGATGCCGCCTCTGCCCTCGTAATCGCTTGCTCCGGCTTAAACGTATTGTCTGTATATGTAGTCATATATTGCTTCGATAGCATATGTTGAATCGACGAACTTGCCCAGTATGAACTAGACACATCAACAGCTATGTAGGATGCCGCTTCTGCCTGACTAATCCCAGATAAATTTCCAATAGTTGTAGCTAGTAAAACAATTGAAAGTACCACTATACTGATCACCCTTTTAAACATGGCTACCTCCTATATTAATATTATTTAAATGAATACCCCTCAAAACATTATAGTAAACCTCCCTATTACATACGATTTCTTGATTGATAAAGTTTCACTTTTTTTGGGAATTTCGCAGGCTATAACTTTATAAATTTGTTTTATATAGTATAGAAGGAGTTTCCCCAAAATATGCATGGGAAAACTCCTCCTTTCTAATACTAATCAAGCATTTTTAGATATTCTTCTAAAATGCGGTAGTTATATACTAAATCCTGCTGCTCCAGCGTAAGTGAGCTATATAGTTTTTGAGCAGCTAACACCTTTTTCTCGAATGACGCGTTGTCTGGATCAATAACAGAGATAGCCTGAACTACTTTTAGAACAGCCTCTACATCCTTTTCAGCTTTCTTTAATACATCATCATTGATGACTTGTCCTCTTAGTTTTGAATCTAAAGCTTTATAGGCTGCAACTGCATTCGCTACATCTTCTAAATACGTTGAAGAGGTTGGTGAGAGGCCGGCAATTAGTTCAACGACTTTCTTTACATCAGCCATACTTTTCTCCGCTTCTAACAAAATCGAATAATTCGTAATCCTTTGCTTATCTGTCGTATTTAAGCTATCGTACTCTTTTCGTACTGCTTCCACCATACCAAAGTAAAATTTGTCCTTTGGATTTAAACTTGCAATGCTCTTATATACTTTTATTACGCTATCTAATGATAATAATAGATCGTCATTATAGACGTATCGTCTTTGTTCGGCATTTAGCTTATCGTAGGCTTTTAAGATCTTTTGATATTGACTATTCATGTCTTTAGCAGTAAGTAGTCGATCAATATCCTCCACAACACTAATAACAGGCTTTAAAAGCTTCTCTTGATCTTGTAACACTTTGTAATTTTGTACGGCTCTTTGTTGGTCCTTTGGCAAAGCGTTATAAGCTGCACGAATTTCCTGAATACGTTTCACATATTGCTTCGGATCAACAGACGGTAAATCATTAATCATCTGCATGACATTACCAGCACCTAAAATACTTGTTTCTGCTGCTTGTAATAAGTAATAGTTTGTTACATATTGCTTCATATCTGGCGCTAGTGCATCATAAAGCGCACGTGCTCGAGTTGTATCCTCAAGATATGTACTACTTGAAGATTTCAGTTTACTAATTAATTCAATCACCTTTGATACGGGCTCATAAGTTTGTAGAATATCAATATTAGTAACATATTTTTTTTGATCTTTATTTAAATTATCATACGCCTTACGCGCAGAATTGACCTTGCTGACAAAATTATTGGATTCCGGATCCAAATTATTGATTTGCAGCATCACATTTAAAATAGGTTTTACTTCTTTTTCACGTGCTGTTAAATCTTTAATATTTGTAACTAACTTCTTTTGATTTGGAGTTAGCTGATCATACGCTACACGTGCATTCAGGAGTTTCGTTAAATAGTCTCCATCTTGTTGTTTCGTTAAATCAATAAGCTCGACAACTTTATGTGCTACTCCTTGCTCATTTTCTGCCGCTACAAGTGCATCATAATTAATGATCACTTGTTGCTTCTCTGGAGGTAGTGCATCGTACATCTCACGTGCTGTTTTCATATCTTGGTAGAATGTCTTGCTTGATGGCTTTAATGTTGCAATGAGGCCAATTAATGAAGCCACATCTTCAACAGCAGTTAGATTCGCATAGTTCGTTACACGTTTTTGCGATACTTCATCCAGTGCATTATAAGCCTTACGCGCAGCGAGTACTTTTTTCGTATAATCCTTACTTGTTGGATTTAACGCATCGATCATTTGAATAACCTTGATAACCGCTTTATTATTTTTTTCGTAATTGGTTAAGGTTTTTGCCTGCTCCACTAGTTTCTTCGCATTTTTATCCATTGTTTTGTACTCTGCAGATAATGAAGCTACCTTCGCCACAAAAGTATCTGGATGTTCATTCGCTAATGCTAAGACACGATCATCGAATGCCTTGGCTGTATCGATATAGCCCTGTGCTTTTGCTAATTCACCACTATTGACGACATCCTTTTGAAGGTCTTTTAAATTATTAAACGCTTCATTTGCTTTCGCCACATTGTCTTTATATGTCTTTTGGGATGGATTTAAAGCATTTATTTGAACAATCACTTCTGTTACAGCGACCTTATCTTTTAAATCCTTATGATTTCTGACATACCCTTGTTTTGTCTCGTCCAACTTTGCGTAAGCTGTATAAGCAGATTTCGCTTTTGAAATATAACTTTTAGATGTTGGATCTAACTTTTCAAATTGATCAATAACATTGACGACAGCCTTATGGGATTTCTCTAAATCTGTTAGGATTTTAATGTTTGTCACACGACTTTTAGCTGCCGATGAAAGTGCATTATAGTCGGAGCGTGCTTTTAGCATATCTACTACTAGATTATTAGAGGTTTTTAATTTATCAATTTCACTGATAACGTCTAGTACTGCTTTTTCTTCATTCTCAAGAGCGTTCAATTTGCTCGTTAGCTTTTCTTTAATTTCATTAAGCACCGCTTCATCTTCGCTACCCGCAGCATTTAATGCAGCAACATCTTTCTGTAATGATGTTATTTGTGCATTATAATCTTTCATAGACGAGCTTAGTGCATTTACTTTTTTCGATACATCAGCGAATGAGAACAATAGCTCTAGTCTACTTTTATTTTTCACTAGTTCTTTTTCATTGACTCCAAGCTTATCGAAGGCAGTCTGGGCAGCAAATGTTTTGCTTTCAAAAGTAGAAGATTTCGGATCTATGGCAACGATTAATTTATCCACACTTAAAGACGCACTATAAATCTTTTCCCAATTTGTTAACTCAGCTAGATTGTTGACGATTTTTTTCACATTTGCCGCATTAATCGTTGATCCATTTAAGGCAGGAGGTGTATTATAGGCGGCACGTGCAGCAATAATGGCCGCCACTTTGTCTGTGTCACCTTTAATTTTAGTAATCAGCCCTTCAATCTCTTTTGCAGAAGCAATATTAGCTGCAGCTACTTCAAGATCCGCTCCATTTTTTACATACCCTTTATTAATCGATAAATTATCGTAAGAGGCTTTTAATGTATCTACCTCAGTACGATAAGAAGCATCACTCGAAATGCGTAAAGCTGTAATTTGCTTAGAAATATCTGCTGCCTCTTTAAAAGGCTGTAAATCTTGATAATTCGTCACTAATTTCTGCGAATCTACATCTAATTTAGTATAAGCTGTTTCAATAGCCGTCACTGCACTGATATAACTCGTTGCCGAAGTAAAGTCTGCTGGCTGCTTTGCCTTTAACTGTGTTATGCTCAGCACTACCTTATTAGCCGAAGACATATTTGTTAATGCATCGGTATACTTTTTATAAGGTGTTTCAGCATCGTTATTTGGATTATAGGCTACGACTACTTTCTTTTGATCCGCTGTTAGTGCATTATATTCTGTTGTAACAGCTTCTACTGCTTTAGCAATCTCTAAAGGATCTACTGATGTTTGCTTCAAAATCATAACTAAAGCATCCAATTTGGTAGTGGCTTTCTCTGCTTCCGTTGCATCAACCACTAATTTTTTTAGCCGATCAATATCTGCACCCTTTGTTTTAAAATAGGCATTGTGTTCTGCTTCAGTATAGCCATATTGTAAGGATGTACCGCGAATTGTAGAGGCAATATCGCTAGCTTTAACAAGAGCGATTCCCACTGCTTTGCCAAAAGCATCTTGGACACTTAAATAAGAGGAATCACCAGCTTCTTTACTACCTAAAAATGTTTTAAAATTATTATCTTCAGTTGTCACATCATTTATAAATGACTTACTTGTATACGTTATTGCACTAATGTTATTCCCTATTTCCTTTAATTTGCCTAATAGTCGGCGTTGCTCGACAACATAGTCATACTTCGCTTGAATAAAAACAATCTCATCGCTAGTAAAACCAAAAGTTCCTAGATTTGCTACATCACCTTTTGCAATAACCATTTCATCCGCTGTCGAATTCTCGGAAAGCTTCGCAAATTGTGCTATCATTTGTTCTTTTGTCGTTGCGGCAGCTACTCCGTTAACGTTGGCAACTTGCTCTGTTTGAGTTGATACGCGAGACTGTGCATCATTTTCCTGCGCATTCGCTATAGCCGTAGGTGCCAGTAATAGACTCGTAATGACTCCTGCCGTCAATTTTCGATTCAATCGAACCACCCTTTCATTTTTCGATTCATTACTTTAATATCGGTGTAATCCATGTGATTTCAAGCCATTATTTACAAAATTAAGCGTATCAAAAGTTTTTTCATAATAACTAGATAGAAATACAGGAAGTTTTTTCTATTATACTATACAATAGTTTTATATGATGTTTTTCATCAATCGACATGTAGTTTCATAAAGTGTTTTTTTTACAAATTTTTTGGAAAAAAACAGCTATTTTTATATGTCAATATCGTTTAACAAGGTGTATACTACAACTTTGATATTTACTATTTTGGAAGAGAGGAAACTGTATATGTTTTACCGTTATAAATTTTGGCATAGCTTAAAAAATCCAACCTACTTTACTAAGATTGTAGAAGAAGGTGAGATTATTGGATACAAAAGACGTTCGTTGACGGTTTTCATCTTATTCATTCTGCTATTCACTGCACGTGAGTATTGGGGGATGGGTACTGAAACTTTAACGACATTGTTCGCAATGGATTTACATAATGAATACTACGTGGCTCGTTACCTTTCGATGCTTGGTGCCATTTTGTGGGCTATTGTCTATTTTTGCTTCCATTATTACGGTGTTACCTACCTTTTACATCTATTAACGGACATCCCCTATACATGGATTAAAAAAGTCCAATTATATGTTGTCACATTTTTATTAATCGAAAAAACAATATTATTTGCTGTTTTCTACTTAACTGGCTATACAACACTCTTTTCATTCTTTTCATTAGCGCCTCTTGCATTGCAGGTGATGAATACGGATTACGTCTTATTCACGCTCAATCAATTGACAGTGGCGACGATGCTAACAATTGTTGTACAGTACACATTCCTTTCTAAATGGGAGGAAGAGGCGAGTAGAAAACTATTAGTCGTAAAAATTATTGGTATACAACTATTTATGGCCTTATTTGTCGGTCTGATTAGTGTTTTACCAATTAAAGAATGGATTACTAGGGGGTTAGGATAATGGCATTTTTCAAATCAAAGCCTTGGACAAGCTTGACCATCGTGTTGACAATGCTATTAGTCGGCGTAAATGCTTATTTTGTCTTTAAAGACGATAGCAAAATTACACGATCCTACTTTATCGATGAATTTCAAAAAGCCTATAAAGGTACAAATACAGAGCGTGTTAATAAGGAAACGATTGTTGCTCCAGCTGAAACATACACGCTTACAGCTGATGCAACAAGCTTATCTGCGGTGAATGCAAAGCGTGGCCAAAAAGTAACGCCTAATGATGTACTGGCTACCTATAAAACAGAAGAAGTTGATAATGAAGTAACAAAGCTTGAGGCAGAACGTACAGCCTATGAAAATGAACGAAATGATTTAGAAGATGCGCTCTCTCAAATCGAAAATGATTATGATGATGCTGATCCGAAAAGCTCCGTCAATACGGACCAAATAAACGGCACATTATCTGTCACACTAAAATTGGAGCTAGGACAACAAAGCTCACCATCGACAGCAATCGCCCTTTTGAATCGACATATTGCCGAGACAGATCGTCAAATTGCGCTACTCGATGCACAAATTGAACAAATACAAGCTCGCCAAGGTGTCGTTAGCCCAGTGGACGGTGTTATTGCAGCCGTTAAAGAGGAAGCTGGGACAGTCACATTTGAAATCTATTCTACTGAAAAAACAATGCTTGCCTATTTATCAGAGGATGAATGGCAAAAAGTATCGGAAGGTCAAACCGTTGATTTTAAAGTAAAACATTTGAAAGATTCCTTATCTGGCACTGTACTTGAAAAACAAACGATTGCTACAGATGATTCTTCTATTTGGGGGAATGAACTTGCAAAAACAACAACTTTACCTCAACCAACGAATTATGAAGTAGTGTTACAACAAGATGATGCAATGGAGGACATTCCATTTTCGACTACTGGCAAAGCCACTATTATTGTCAACGAAGCATCTGATTCTTATAAAATAGATAAATCATGGGTGCATGCTACTAAAAAGAAAGGTAAAAAAATATACATTGTTGGACAGGATGGAAAAATTGCGTTAAAGGATATTCATGTTAACTTTAAAACTGCACAGTCAGCTATTTTTACTGACAGCTTAGATAAAGGAACACCTATGCTATCCGATAAACAACGTAATCTTTCAGCCTATGCCTTCCGTACAATGCCTATCGAAAAAATCCAATGGAAACATTTCAAGGACTTAGATTGGAAACACTATATTAAATATATTGTTTTCTAATATGTGTTGCTAGTTAGCATCCATATATAGTAAAAATCCGCTTCAATTTCTGTGAGCAAGAACAGAGCAGCAACAGTTTGCTCTCCTCACAGAAATCTAAGCGGATTTTTTCATTGGTCATTATAAAACAAAAAATAACTTATTAAATAAAGTATGACTTTTCGGCAAAAGTAGGGGTTGATTTCCGTTCCGACTGGGCGCTTTCCTGGGGGCGTCCAGTCTCCACTCCAATCAACTAATCCACATGACATACGTTTTAACAAAATGGCATCCAACTTTTACGTTTCATCGGAACACTTTTACGTTTTATCGCCCAACTTTTGAATTTTATCGACTAACTTTCACGTTTTATCACCCAACTTTTGAATTTTATCGACTAACTTTTACGTTTTATCACCCAACTTTTAATTTTTATCGACATCCACCTGCCAAGAGCAAAAAAAGATTCACACACAAAACTGTGCGTGAATCTTCTTACTTTATTATGTCGCTCAGTCTCCACTCCAATCAACTAGTTCACTTAGCGAGTATCTCCTAGTTTATAGTAATAATAGCTCAGCAATGAATGTTTTATGTGCAGAAGCGAAGCGTCAGCCGCAAATGCTTTTAAATGCTAGAACATTGCAAAATGACAAAACCCTGTAGTTTCAATCCTACAGGGTTTTGTCATATGTGCTTTTATTATTTTAATGATAAGCATCTATTCAAGAAGCTTGAGAATTGTGCACGCGTAATTTGTGTGTCTGGTCTGAATGTATTATCTGGGAAGCCGCCTGTTAAGTTATTTGCTACAAGCGCTTGGATATCGCTATACGCCCAATGCGTCGATTTAACATCTGTAAAGTTTACTTTACTTGAGCCTGTTAATTTATATGCTCTTGTTAAAATCGCCGACATTTCAGCACGTGTAAGCTGTCCGTTCGGGTTGAACTTCCCTACTTCTTGCCCTTTAATAATCCCAGCTTGCTCTACAGCAGCAATGGCACTGTATGCATAATGGTCCTTGCTGACATCTTTAAAGCTTGGAGCCTTCGTTGTTGTTAAATTGAGAGCCCTTGCAATAATAGTCGCTGCCTCTGCACGTGTAATGGACGCTTCTGGTTTAAATGTTCCATTCTCGTATCCTTTTATAAGAGATTTATTATACAAACTTTGGATATCTGAAAAAGCCCAATAACCTTTCGCTACATCTGTGTAGACTAATTCCTCATGATTGTCTTGATACACAGCCTGTAATTGATCGAAATACAGTTGACCTTTCTTTTGAAGAGAGGCTGTAGGCTGTGCAACGTATAATCGTTCGAATTTCAATGGTAGTGTAACATCATTTGGGATTTTCGCAGTGACATACTTCCAACCATTCCAGTCCATACCGCCTTGGCTAGTGAAATCAATTGTCTGCTTTGCTCCTGAACCATCTACAAGCACTCCACGAAGCCATTGCTTTCCAGCATCTCCAAATACCCAAACGCCTATGTTATTTGGTTTTCCAGTAATAGGAATCGGTGATTTAGCTACCATATAAGCTGCTTTCGTATCGGATCCTGCTGTTGTAAAATCGTAATTTAACTTTAAGCTAGCAGTTCCCTGTCTAGCATAGTCTTTAGAATTTGTGATGGAAGCATTTGCTTTCGCAACTTCCACTGTCCATGATGAAGCATTATCAAAGCTATCTAGTAAAATAGGTTTTTCTTGTGATAAATCTACAACTTTCACAGTTGTGGATGTTCGCACACCATCATACTCACCGATAATTTTGCCTTCCCCTTTTTGCGTAGCTGTAAAGGTTGCACCGTTCATCTCACCGATATTGCCTTCAACCGACCAGTTCATCTTAGATGGGTTGATGGTCATAGGATTTAAGTATTGATCGTAAGCACTAGCCACTTTCATATCAACGGATGAACCTTTCATGACTTGGTTCACATTGTTTAACGTAATGGATTTTGCTTTCCCTGGTGGCGCTGTATTGACAACCTGTAAAATGGCTGATACACGACGCTCACCACCATCTGAAGGAACGTTCACAAGGTTCGCAAAATAGCCGCCCGGATTTCGAACAACCATCGCTGTAGAGCCGCCTCCATCAAGGTTAATGGCCGAAGTAGCACCCATTGAGATTAAATGCGAAGCTAACTCTGTTAAATTAGCGCCATTACTATGACCACTTAATCTACCATCTACTGTAACAACAAACACTTTTGTACCAGTTGCATCTACTGCTACCGCAGTACGAGGACTGCGCGCTGAAGCGAATCCAGAATTCGTTGGCATAGAAATGTCTACCTTACCATTATTCACTAACATAGGTCCTGCAGCTAAAATAAATTGAGCGTCCATCCATTTTTCATCAATAGATAGATTCACATCAATGTTTGTCCCTGCAGTAATTTGGCTTAGTTCAGTTGCCAGCTCTTTATTTTGCACCGAAATAACAAAACCATCAGATGGTACTGTTGAATTCCCTTCTGCACCATACGCCGTTACCTTTGAAACCGTCCCTGAAAGGCGATCTCCGAAATGTAATACTTTCATATCTTGACTAGCATTTGAGACAACAATTTCTACACCCCAATTATTTGACCCTGTTGTTTTTTTATCAGGTGTGTATAATACTGTTTTATCAGTCGTTCTTTCTGTATTGATAAGATCAATCGGATAACTTTTACCATTTACTTGAAAGGATAGATTCGTAGAATAATAGTCTGCGATCGCCTTCCCTGATTTGGATACACCAAAAGCAACAGGCTTTTGTGTTGGACTTTCATATGTATCTCCCAAAATACCATAGTTAATAATTTCATTCTTTTCAGCTAACAAGTTGGCAGGCATACCATTTCCTAGGAAATACGAAGCATTGACAGCCCCAACAACACGATGTCCATCATATGTGTTTTGCTTCGCCATATTCGTTGTTGTTTGAAGTGAGTTAATAGGTTTTGGTACACCGACTTCAAGTTTTGTATATGTATTAGTTAAATTAACATCTAAAACATTGACAAACTCACGAATAGAATTAGAACTATAGGTTTGCTGTATATGTGTTACTTGTGGCGATACTTCTTTCTTTTCTTCTTTTATTTTATTATCAAAAACAGCTGCATTTGCAACACTTGGATTTACTGCTAGCATTAAAACGAAACAGACTACAACAATTGTTACTAGTTTTTTTGCCAATTTTTTCACTCCGAATCAAAAAGTATGGCACGAAGTCATGTTGTGAAACACAATCGTGCCAGGGACTTCATTTATTTTGTTTCTACATAAATTGCTACTGGAAGGTTTACTCCGCCGGCATGCATGAATTCTAACTCAAGCGTTTCTGATGAACCCTTCATCTTGTAATCCGGTAATTCAACATATTCTGTACCTACTCTCAATGTAGGCACTAGATACACTTTGCCATTGACCTTTACTGCACCACTGTATATACCGCCTCGACCAGCTAATTTAAGCTTGATCGTTTTTGCCTTTCCAGTTTGATTAACAAGTGGAAGCGACACCTTATAGTTCATTCCGAAATGACCAGGATTCCCTATTGCACCATTGATTTGTGACAGTGAATTTTCTGTTGTTAGGAAATGGTCTGTACTACCATTTGAAATGTTATAGCCTACTTCTGGTGAATCTACTGAATAAGCAGGAAGATCTGCTAGAATAGTAGAGCTCGTCCAGGCACCTCTCGGATGCTTCGCAGATACATCAATCGGAACAGGATCTGATAAAATGCTTGTTAAATTACTATTACTCTTTGTTAATACTGTGCGAATCGTATACGCTGGAGTCCCACCATTGACAGCTTTAATATCTAGATCATGTAAAAATCCAATGATATAGTCATTAAGCAAATCATAGGATTCGATCACCTTTGTTTCTCCTGGTGCGATGACAATCCCTTTACTACTAGATTTTTTAAGCTTATCATTTAACGTTGCATCCGCAATGGTTAAACCAATATCATGGCCAACCCAGCTATTCCCCGTTTGTTGGCTAGTCCCTTTGGAGTCGATTACTTCGATGCTTTCAGTACTAGAAGTATTTTGAACGGTAATACCGATTTGTACATCTGTCCCTAGCGTATTGTAATGCCAGCCAAATACTCGATGTTTATTTGCAGCTGATGTTGCTTTCACTTGATATTGGGCAAGTGTAGCATTAGATTTAGGAATCAGCTTGTTCGTTAACGTTTCTGGATTATCACTAATCAACAAATCACGATCTCCTTCTAAACGAGCAGAAGGAACAATCCCAGGCTTTGATGTAGCACCATAAGATTTTTCAAGGAAGGAGCTTGTATACATATATTGATAGACATAAAGATACAATTCTCTTTTATCTTCAATATAACGTAAATTTCCACCTAAAGCGTTGACAACAAAACTAATAGGAACATACATTTTTCCATTTTGCATAAATGGTTTCCCTTCCATTGTCACAACTTCATCATTTACTAGAACTTGGTTACTATTTTCCTTGAAAAGAAAGCTCATTCCCGCAATTTGCAATTCAAACGATTGATCAGGTAACAACGTGCCAGAAGAATCTTCTAAGTTTTCATATATATAATTAGCCGGAATATAGGATCTCGATTGCTTTACAATAATTGGATCCTCCATCACAATGCGTTGATTATTAATATGTAAAATATATGGGTCTCCTTGAGGTTTCCCTGGCGTCTCATCTGTTAAGGAAATATCAACAGTTTGTGTAGTAGGATTCCAGTTCACGTTACCACCAAAATTTTCACTGACGAAACGCAATGGCATGTAAGTACGATCCTTATACATAAATGGTGCAACAACCATCGGCACCTGTTGTCCATCCACTAAGGCAGTCTTTGAATTAATTGTTAAATTAACTGACTTGTCATTTCGAATGGCTGACGCAGTAAGTGTTTCTTTCTTCCAGTCCACACTGGCACCAACCGCCTCATACAAAGCTCTCATCGGTAAAAAAAGATAATCGGATTTATTTAAAACCGGATCATTCACTTGGAGAGTCTCACCATTGATATGAATAGAAACATTATTTTTTATGTGAATCTTGTCACTAGCAGCTGATGCAGAGGCTTGTTCAGGCAATATCGTAGCCAAAGCAACTGCGGTAATCATACATGAAGCCTTAAATTTACTAAACATCTTAAACACCTTTTTCCATAATTAATCTATAGGTTATCTTAACATGAAAAAAGTCCAGAAAGTGGTGCTGGTATCGAAAAAAGTCGAATTAGGTACTGGAACCTAAACCCTATACCTGCAAAAGTTGCATGGAAATCTTAGGATTTTCCAAGGCTCTGTGAACTTCTTCTTTCAATCTCTTACCAATTAAAGCAAAAGCACCAAATGAAAAATGGAATATGAACATGACGGAGTTTAAATTATTTGGAGAAAAGCTTTAATGGTGAAATCAAACCGTATACGATTGGTTCTCGCCCAATGTATTCGTTTCGGAGATGTTAGAAAAGGCTTTTGATTAATACGAAAAATAGTACAACAATTGCTACTAGTTTTCTTATTTCTTCATTTAAAAGTCTGGCACGAAGATGTTGTAAAAAACAGATTCGTGCCAGGGACTTCATTTATTTTGTTTCTACATAAATAGCTACCGGAAGATTTACTCCACCTGCATGGATTAATTCTAATTCAATCTTGTCAGATGAACCCTTCATCTTGTATTCAAATTCAACATATTCTGAGCTTGTTCGCAACGCAGGTACTAAGTACACTTTGCCATTGAACTTCACTGCTCCACTATATAAGCCACCTCGACCAGTTAACTTAACCTTGATCGTTTTTGTCTTTCCTGAATCATTAACAAGTGGAATCGATACCTTATAGTTCATACCGAAGTGACCTGGATTCCCCAATGCACCATTGATTTGTGACAGAGAATTTTCTGTCGTTAGCAAATGATCTGTTCTTCCATTTGATAGGTTATAACCTACCTCTTGTGTATCTACTGTATATTCTGGAAGTTCTGCTAGAATAGTAGCACTCGGCCAAGCACCTCGTGGATGCTTCGCATATTCATCAATTGCCACAGCGTCCGTCTTGATCTTTGTTAAATCACTATTACTCTTCGTTAATACTGTTCGAATCATATAATCTGTACTTCCACCATTAACAGCTTGGATATCTATATCATGTAAAAATCCAACGACATAATCGGGGAACAACTCTAGTGTTTCAATAACCTTTGTTTCTCCTGGTGCGATAACAATACCAGTACTATCAGATCTTTTTAGTTTTCCATTTAACGTTGCATCTGCAATCGACAACCCAATATCATGACCTATCCAGTTATTTCCTGACATTTGAGTAATACCTTTAGAACTGCTTACTTTAATACTTTCAGAGCTTGAAGTATTCTCGATCGTAATACCAATCTTTACTTCTGTTCCAAGTTTATTTAAATGCCAGCCAAATATTCGATGCTTATTAGTAGCTGAAGTAGATTTAACTTGATATTGTGCAAGCGTAGCATTTGATTTAGGTAGTAGACTGTGCGTTAAATTTTCTGGATTATCACTGACCATCAAATCACGATCTCCTTCTAAACGAGCAGAAGGAACAGGTTGAGGATATGATGTAGTACCAAAAGATTTTTCTAGGAAGTCACTTGTATACATATAGCGATAAACATAAATATACATTTCTCTTTTTTCGCTAATATAACGTAGGTTTCCGCCCAATGTATTGACCACAAAAGTAATAGGAACGTACATTTTTCCTTTTTGAATAAACGGCTGTTCTTCTATTGTTACAGATTCATTGTTGATCAAAACGTTATTACTACCGTCTTTGAAGACAAGGCTCATGCCAGCAATTTGTAATTCAAATGATTTATCTGGCAGCCAATTACCTGCAGAATCCGCTAAATAATCAGATAAATAATCAGCAGGAATATAAGATCTAGATTGTTTCGTAACAATTGGATCATCCATTACAATACGCTTATTATTTACATGTAAGATATATGGATCTTCTTGAGGTTTCTCTGAAGAATCATCTAATAAAATAGTAACAGTTTGTGTATCAGGATCCCAAGCGACATTTCCATCAAAGTTTTCAGAAACAAAGCGCAATGGCATATATGTTCTATCCTTATAGATGAGTGGTGCAACGTCCATTTCAACCTCTTGCCCATCTACTAAGGCTGTCATTGAATCAATTGTTAAATTAATAACTTTGCCATTGCGATAAGCTGTGGCAGTATTGTTTTCCTTGCTCCAGTCAACACTCGCACCAATCGCCTCATACAAAGCTCTCATCGGCAAAAGAAGATGATCCGCTTTACTTAAAATGGGATCATTGATTTGAATCGTTTCACCATCGATATTAATCGTCACATTATTTCGTATCTGAATTCCTTTGTCAGTAGCAGCTGACGCGGAGGTTTGTCCAGACAATATGAAAGCAAAAACAAGAGCCGCTACCATACAAAAAGCTTTTAGTTTGTTTAACATCCTTATCTCCTTTTTTCTACATAAATTTACTAACTACTATTTACCATATTAACACGAAGAAAGCCCAAAATGTGGCATTCTTATCGAAAAAAGTAGAATTAGGTACTGTATGCCTAAACCACATCCCTGCAAAAGCTTCATAGTGATTTAAGGGTTTTTCAAGCCCCTATGAAATACTTCTATTCATCTCTTATGTGTGTTCATTCTTCTTATAGTTTTCACCAAATTACGAATCATTCAGGGGAAACATAGAAACTGCTTTCAAGAAAAATAGCTCATCAGCATAACGTGTGGTTGATTTCCGTTCCGACTGGGCGCTTTGCCGCTGACGCTTCGCTTTCGCGCAGAGCAGAGCTTCCTGGGGGCGTCCGATGAGCCGCTTCACTCGCATGTCATACATAACTTTTGCTGATTACATAAAGAAGAAAAGTCTGCCGATTATTTCTCCCCGACAGACTTCTCTCACTCAGCACTATTAAACATTCCGTAGCATCTCACCAAGTAGGTGTTGATCCCTTGAACTCTTTCTTTCTACGATATTAATACCAATATAATGTGCACAGCGCAAACGATTAAGGGTAGAAGTCCTTCTTACAGCAACACATAGGTAAATTATGCTACTGGAGGAAAATACTCATACTTGAGGAACACTTATATAATAAATACAATAAGCGTTAGAGGAAGGTTGGATACATAAATGAAGAATTAGAAGAAATAATTGCAAGGCGTTAAGGAACGGCAAAGAACTCACTCACATGTCAAAGACAAATAAAAGTGTCCAGCAAGCAACAGTAGAATTAGGCTTCAGGTCACCTCAAAAGTGACTATCAATGGTCCTTCATTAAACCACCCCTTTAAAACAAACTTACACCTTACAAAGATTGAAGGTATGGGGTCGGTCGGTTTAAATCAGCGATATTAGCTGACAATCAATCTATTATTTACCCAATTTAATTATGATTAAAGGAGATTTAAAGTGATCAAAAAAATTACATCTAGACTTACTCTAGCACTTATTTTATGTTTAATTAGTTTCTCATTCGCCCCTTCGGCAGAAGCTGCAACTGCTATTAAAGTAGAAATTGATGGTGATGTTATACAATTTGACCAAGGCGCAGTATCTATTAATGGACGAACTTTAGTACCAATGCGAACAATTTTCGAGGAATTAGAATCAACAGTACAATGGGATGCAAAAACAAAATCAATTACAGCTATTCGCGGTACAAAAAAAATTGGTTTAGTCATTGGTAGCAAGACTGCCACTGTTAACGGGCAAAAGATTGCTTTAGACGTTGCTCCTCAGATTATTAATGGTAGAACCCTAGTACCTCTTCGTTTTATTAGTGAAGCACTTGGTGCAATGGTTGATTGGAATAATCAAACGAAAACAGTTTATATTACAACATTTGAAGTTGCTGATAGATACTATTTTGTGAATCTACAAACTCTAAATTTAGAACTTATTTCGGAAGACCGTTATTATCAGGAAGACGATATATTTAATTCCTCACGTGAAGTTGTAAGTGATTTTATCTTTACTTCATACCTAGATAATACTCGAGACTTCTTTTCTCAGCATACCGTTCGAGTATCAAACGGTGGTACAGGATTTGCTAATGCGCATGATGCCTATATGTATTTAGATGGAACTATTGCTAATGGTAAGGCTTCAGGTGAATATACTATCGAACTATACGATATAAATAGCGGATCTTATAAAAAGACATATACTGGTACTTTTAAAGATATAAAATATGATCGCAATATTAAAACTACAGTACAGGAAATAATCAATAAAAATCATTTAAAATGATATCCATGAAAATAAACATCTAACAACGCTGTTGCGAAACACGATATTTTTGGGCTATGGTATCGTTTCTTATAATATTTACTGTACCCATGAAATCTAATCTTTGCCTATTCATTGCTGAAGGTGGGTCCGTACCATACGCTCTTTTTATTTTTGAACTTCAAGATTTTCAGGAAATCGATCATGATTCAGCTTAATCGGTATCCCAGTTGTAGTATCGGCTTTACTTCTTAGTTAGTGCCTCTATTAGTTCTGATAGGGGCTATTCTTTTGTTTTTTATTTTAGGCATTCTTAAAGTCCCGCCATTTCCCCTAGCTTTTTAACAACATTATAGATCCATATAGATTCCATTCGATTGAAGCTTATTACCAAATTTATTCATAAATAAAGGATCTTTTTTTCATATGTTCTAGTTAATAAATACTCTTTTAAAATAATGGCACATTCCACCGAAAAATGTATTTGTCTGTATTTATTCCCTTTTCCTAGTATTTCAGCTGTTCTGCGATCCAAATTAACATTTTCAATACATAGTTTCGCGACTTCTGCCCTCCTACATCCTGAAGAAAATTGAAAAAGAACTAACGCTCGGTCACGAAGAGGTAATTTTTCTGCGGCCAATTTCACCTGAGCATACTCTTGTTCATTTAAATAGTTAGGTAATCCTTGAGGTATTTTAAGTCTCCATCTTGTTTTCATTACCATGTTTTCTAAATACTCTTCCTCAAGACAAAATTGAAAAAAAGAAGAAAGAGTAGATAAAAAGAGATTTAATGTTTTTGTATTTTTGCCAGCTGAAAACTTATTCAACCATGTAAGTACATCCTCCGATGGATGTTAACTCGTCCAAAGAAACTAAACACTCCGAAAAAAATCTCTCTAGTATCCATCGATATTTTGTAATAGTGGCTTCTGCTTTATTAGTCAACTTTAAACTCAATAAATATTCATTCATAACTGTTCTTGTTAATATCGGGATATCTTCTCGAGTGCTTTCCCAGTATTTCTGTGTCACTTTTAGTCTTTTAACTCCTTTCAGGTTAATAAATTAGTATAGTTATTTACCAAATTTATATTTTTTAAACCTATAATTTAAAATGGGATAGTTATATAAAAGGAAAGTTTTAAATGTTCATTCGAAATATAATCTATAGGCATATCTATAAACATCGTCTTAAAATAACAATGGTTATCCTTATTTCCTATATTGAAAGGGATTACTCAGCATTAGATAGTTCCTCAAAAAAAGAAACCTTGAAAGGCATTTAGCCAATCAAGGTTTTCTATGGGTTGCTACCTTCTCTCGTTTTAATTCCTTTGGTTTCCCACTATCCAGGTATAAGAATGACCAGTTTAACAGTTAATTCTTCGCCCCCTCCAAAGCAGTGATTTACAGTGAGCTCCTAGCTTAATTTTGCGCCATATACTAGCTTACCTTTTTTAGATGGTTTCGTCTGCCTAGCCGTAGAAGTCTTTTAAAAATCCCATCAGAGTACGACTTTTCTTAACTTTATCCCTTTTGTGTAATTCAGCAAAGCATGGAACACAGAAGGATTAGGTACTTGTTGATCGACTGTTTACAAGAACGGGACTTTCACCTGTCAATCGGAAGTACAATTAAAAAGAAAACCCCACGTTCCTGCTAAATGCAAGACATGGGGTTTTCATATTCACTCATTTCACTGAATATATCAGCTTATAGAGTAATATTTGGTTTAATTAAGCACCAACAGTAACAGATACTTTTTTAGTAGCTACTTTACCAGAAGCAGTGTGAGTAACTGTGTAAGTTAATTCTGCAGTACCTGCAGCAACAACTTTACCGTCATTTGCAATAGCTGCTGTATTAGTAGAACCTGTAATAGCATAAGTATATCCTGCTTGAGGATCTACAACAACTGCTGTTCCTACATTAGCTGCAGTATAAGCAGTTGTAACTTTTAATGTAACTCCATCTACTAAACCTTGCTCTTTAGTTTGAAGAGCTGGTTCGTTTGTTACTAATAATTTTTGAGCAGCCGTTAAAGCGTCATAAGCTGTTCTAGCAGCTTCAATTTGTGCTTGTGTAGTTGCATTAGTAATTAGTGTTACAACAGCTGGAGCTGCACCATCTTTATCTAATTCTACAGTAGTTTTTTCAATATCAGCAATTACATTACCAGCACCGTCTTTAACGAAACGAGCATCTTTAGCTGAAACTGTAGCAGAAACTAATGGTTTATCTAAAGTTAAGATAAGAGATTTAGCATCTCCTTGAGTTACTGTAACTACAGAAACATCATCTTTTTCATCTAAATTATTAATTACTTCGAAATCAGAATCTGCACCTGCAGATGGAGTAACTGCTTCATTGAAAGTAATTTTAATTTGATTGTCTTTGCCATCAACTTTTGTAATTTGTTTAACAGTCGCTTTGATTCTGTCAGTGATATCTCTTGTTTCACCTGTGATTTTTTTACCTAATACATCAACAGTTGATGGAGATGGTTTAACAGTAATTTTAAGCGCAGCTGGTGGAGTTGCAGTATTTAGTACATCTTCTGGTAAATCTGTTTTTAATGTGAAAGTTACTGTTTTACCATCAGTAGAAATTTCAGAATGAGCAATTTCAGAACCCTCTACAGTGAAGTCACCTTGAACTAGTGATTGAATTGGGTTAGTGAATTTTACTTCAACTTTATTTTTTGCAGTTGCTTTAACTGTATCGATTTTAGTATCAGTTTGATTTGCAACAGCTAATTCTTGATGTAATCCATTTAAATAATTTCCAGCTAAATCTTTAACTAGTTGTACTTTAACTTTAAAGTTAGAGCCTGATGCTGGAAGATCTTTAGTGAAGTTAAGAATAACTCCTTTTGCATCTTGAGTTACATTAAATGATGCAATTGTTAATTTTGTGTTATCTGGAGTAGTAAAAGTATATTTATCTGTATCAACGATTGAACCGTCTCCACTTGTTGCCATTGCTTCATTAAATGCAACATAAAGTTGTTTATCGTTTAAACGAGTAACAGATGATAATTCAGGTGGTGTTACATCTTTAACTGATAAAGTTGTTGTGTATGGAAGCATTACATTTTTCAATGTTGTATCATCACTTACACCATTTACACTTAATGTGTAATCAGTATTATCTTTTAAATTACCTAGTAAAGTAATTGTTACTTCTTTATCTTTTGATACATCAACAGTACTAGAAATTGCTTGTGTTTTACCATCTTTATCTTTAATCACATAGTTAGCAGCTTTTTTAGCTGTTTCTTTATCTAGTGATTTTGTGAATTTAATAACAAGTTGTTTGTTGTTAGAATCTTTAACAAATGTAGAGCTGATTACTTCTGGACGAGTTTGATCGATTACAGGTGTTACTTGTACTTTTGTATCTTTAGCAATTTCGTTACCAGAGAAGTCTTTTACGTTAGTAACATATAAATCTGTTGTGTAAACAAGTTTATTGTCACCAGTAAATGTGAATTCATATTTATCATCAGCAAGTTGTTTTACAGATGTAGCTTGTTTTTTAGCTCCACCTTGCATCCAGTAGATGTTAGAAGCGAATACTTGCTCTACAGGCTCAGAGAATTTAAGTACTACTTTCTCGAATGAAGCACTTACAACTGAAGCTACAGTTGGAGCAGTTTTATCTTCAACAACATTGAATTTTGTGTCAGCTTTCACTGTTTTGAAGTTGTTGTAATCTTCAGTACCTTCAACAGTTAGAGTGTGTTCTCCATCTGTTAAAGCAGAAGATAATTTAATGATTACAGTGTTTAAGTTTGTTTGGATTGAACCAACAACTACTTTACCATCAATTTGGAATTGTGATGTTTGAGCAGCTTTAACTGGCTCGCTGAAGTGTACACGAATAGTTTTGTTACCTAAAGCTTCTACTTTAGCTACAGTTGGTACTGTATTGTCAAGTGGCTTGAAAGCTACATCTTTAACATTTAAAACTTTATCGCCAGCTTTAATGTTGTTAAGAGCTAATTTATATGAAGCTTGGTTTTCAAATTGACCAACAAGATTTAAAGTTACAGAGCGACCATCTTCAGCAACAACTGCAGTATCAACTACAGGATCGTTAGTACCAGTAATAGTATAGTTACCTTCTTCAGAAGCTGTAGCTGGGTCAACTTTACCGTCAAACTCTACTACTACTTGTTTAAGGTTAGTTGCAGATACAGATTTAACAGCTGTAGCTGTAGTTACAACGTAAGTAACTTTAGCTGTGTACTCAACATCGTTGATTGTGAAAGTAACTTCAGTTTCTTTGTTAGGCTCTAAAGCTGTTTCTAAAGTAACAGTTTCTTTAGTACCATCTGTTAAAGTTACGTTTAAAGTTTTAGCGTCAACTACTTCAACTTTATCAACTTTTACAGTTGCTTCTTCATCAATCTCAAGAGCACGAGAGAATACTACTGCAAATTCTTGACGAGTGATTGATGCATTTGGGTTTAGGTTTGTTTTACCATTTACTTCAGAACCTTTGATGATGCCGTTTGCAACAGCAACTTCTAGGTAAGATTTAGCCCATGGTTTAACAGTTGAAGCGTCAGCGAAATCTTTAAGATCTGCTTCACCTTCTAATCCGAAAGCTTCTACAAGAATTTTAGCTGCTTCTGAACGAGTTAAATTTTTGTCTGGTGCAAATTCAGTTGCACTTAGACCATCAAAAATTCCGTTTTCTACAACAGCTGCGACTGCATCATAGTACCAAATGTCTTTTTTAACGTCTTTAAAATCTACATCGCCTTCAGCTTCTAATTCAAAAGCTTCTTTGAAGATTTTAGCTGTTTCTGCACGAGTAATTGATTTAGTTGGGTTGAAGTTTCCTTTTTCATCCCCTGAGATAATTCCAGCGTCAACTAAAGCTTGAACATCTTCTTTTGCCCAATCTGAAACTTTGTCGAAATCCTTGATTGTTGTTGCTGCTGATGCTGCAGGAACGATTGCTGCTGCAACAAGTGCTGCTGTTGCTGATGCCGCGAAAAACTTACGGCCTTTGTTTTGCTTTGCCATTATTGTATTCCTCCCTAACATTTCCTTAAAATTGGTATTATCCTCACGAAAACTATAGTACTGCTTAACCTAAATGTATGTATTATAGCTTCCTTGAATAATAAAAAAAACTACAAGCAAATTTTTTTAGTAAAATTCACTAGAAAAAGAGTATTAGAATACCATTCTAGTAAATTTATTCACTTTCCACAATAATATAACACTATCTTTCTCTAAATTCAAGCATTATGACATAAATTTAGATATAGAAGGTTTTTTTACCGGGTATATTATGGTATCCACTATACCCCAATGTTTTTGCCTTATTCAGGCTGGTAACATATAGAACCATTACCTATTATACCTGACTCTCAACATTATCCAAGCATTTTCTGGAATAGATACGAAATTGTCAAATATTAAAGACTTCCGTAAATAATTAGTCATAATTGTAAAGAAACAGAAATATATATCGCGATTTCAAAAGGAGGAATGTATTTTACTTCATTATTATTACGGTAAAAATGGACCTGTTTCCATGTTGTAACAATAGATACCCTATTTTTATGCTACACTTTTAATAGTTTGATAGGATATTATCAACTATTGAAAGGGGCTTAAAGAATGAAAGGTAAACTCTCGATTTTCGGGGCCATGCTTATTGCGATGTTCTATTTAGCACCTACAAATGTAGCTGCAGAAGATATTTCTAAGCATTGGGCCTACTATGAAATGAACTATCTGATTACACACGATTTAATGAAAGGTGATGATTCAGGTAATTATCGCCCGAATGATTCCGTCACTCGTGCTGAATTCACCGCATTTCTCGTAAGAGCACTTAACTTACCAGAAGTATCTACGAAACCTAACTTCTCGGATGTACGTGAAGGAGATTGGTATTACGATGTCATAAAGCAGGCGAGTCATTATCAAATAGTCAAAGGCAATGCAAATGGAAAGTTTGATCCAAACGATAACATTGATCGTCAGCAAATGGCTGCCATGCTAAAAAGAGCACTCGATTACCAAAACATCAAGACGACTGCCTCCCCTCTTAAGTTTAATGACAATGCTAGTATCGCTAAATGGGCTTATGCCGATGTGCAAGAAGTCGTGTCGTTAGGGCTGATTGTTGGTAAGCCGAACAATACATTTGCGCCACTTGCCCAAGCAACACGTGCTGAGTCAGCTACTGTACTCTATCGATTGATACATTTAGATGCACCTGAAGTTGGTGGCAAGCAATATACTACTACCAACTACGCACAGGACTACAAGGCTGTGGTGGATAAACAGGCAAAAAATAATCCAAAAGTAGATGGTGCTGGCGTTTTCACAGCTAGCGAGGCACTAGTGTCATACTATGTACACCCTAAAAGTTTTATTCAAGATAGTCCGTCCTATTATCAATTTTTAAAATTATCGACGGCTGTGACGAATCTAAATGCAAAAACGATCAACGACAAAGCTCTTTATAATAAAGGAAGCTTAGTCGGTACAGCAGACGCCTTTATTCAGGCCGGTGTTGATCATAATGTCAATGCCATCTATTTGCTATCACATGCATTGCATGAAACAGGCAATGCAGCTTCAGCACTAGCAAATGGTATTGAAGTTGGTCTCGATAAGGAAGGTAAAGCAGTAATGGTCACGACTGAAAATCGAAATAGCCTAACTGCTATTAAGAAAACATACAATGTATATGGCATTGGAGCTATTGATGCAAACGCCAATAAATTTGGAGCTGAACGAGCTTATACAAATGGCTGGTTCACGATCAAGGATGCGATTATTGGTGGGGCACAATTTGTGAAAGATCAATATATTAGTAAAGGGCAAGACACATTGTATAAAATGCGTTGGAATCCTGAAAACCCAACGGTCCATCAGTATGCAACACATGTCATGTGGGCAGTGCTCCAAGCGCAAAAGATTTATGACATGTATGAATTAACGGGTGCCAATACTACGACTAACTTAGTATTTGACGTTCCTGTCTATCAAAACCAGTCTTCCCCTACTTCGTTACCTACTCCTGCAAAGCAATATGCAGTAGATACAGCTTTAGCTGGGGCCACTGGACAGGCTACAGTTGACGACCTAAATATGAGAACTTATCCGAATACAGCGGATGCTTCTTCCATCATCACGAAATTACCAAAGGATACATCGTTCACTGTGCTCGGTGAAAATGGCGGTTGGTACAAAGTCAAAGTGAATGGACAAGAAGGTTGGCTATTTAAAGAATATGCAAGTCTGAAAAATGGATTGCAGATTGTCGATATGAACATCACGCTAAATGTAAGAAGCGAGCCATCTACTACGTCTTCCATTTTAGGTACTGTAAAACCAAAGAGCTTTATCATTGGTGTTGTAGATGCTAATGGTGATTTTGTAAAAAACGGTAACTGGTATAAAGTGAACTATAATGGCAAAACGGGATGGGTTTATGGTGATTATATTGTGAATAACAAATCACTCGATTCAAAATAGGTTTATAAAGCAAGAGAGTGCGAATCATTTTATTCGCACTCTTTCTTTATGTATATTCAATTGTTTAAATCCGCGAAAAATTAAAAATCCCCCCATGATGATACGCTTATTTCCTCTATAACATTTATATGCTATATATAATAGAAGAAACTCAAATTTCAAGAATTATATTACCATATTGTATTATTACTTTTACCGCCTTATGAAAGGCAAAGGTAATATATTCATCACTGTAAAATTGAACATGCATTTTGCGTTTCCCTTCCCCCTTCTTCTTCACAATTCACCCAATATTATTCTCCTGACACAATGCCCATCCATCACCGAAAATTTCCTGTCAATATTGCTTTTGTGGTATGATAGATTGCAGATAATTATGCCTCGGCATAATTGCGTCCGGAATCGACTTTGTGCCTGCACAAAGAACTCCTTTCCGATTCCGTGACATCCGCCGGAGGCTTTCACTTCTTTCAGCGGGTGTCCAAACCCCCGCTGAAAGAAGTGAAAAAGGAATAAAGAAAGGTTTGAACACTATATGAAGCATGTAACGATTATGGGCGTACCCTTTTTACATAGTAATCAGCAAGAGTTTGTTGATATACTCGTCAATCGTATTGAACATGAAGAAAAGACATTCGTTATTACAGCAAATCCCGAAGTCGTGATGCAGGCAAATGAAAATCCTACTGTCATGAATTATCTGAAACAAGCTACTTACATTTGTGCAGATGGTATCGGCGTTGTAAAAGCTGCACAAATACTTGGTGATCCGCTTCCGGAGCGTGTTACTGGTTACGACACGATGGTACGACTTTTAGAAGTGGGCAATACAAAGCGCTTTAAGATTTATCTGTTAGGCGCACAAAATGAAACGCTCGAAAAGACTGTGAAAAATATTAATCAAACGTATCCAAATGTGGACGTAGTAGGCTATCATGATGGATTTTTTGATTGGAACAAAAATGATATTGCGAATGAAATTGCTGCATTACAGCCTGATCTTGTATTTGTTGCACTAGGTGTGCCAAGACAAGAAAAATGGATTACAGAAAATCTAGGTCAATTTAGCAAAGGTGTATTTATCGGTGTTGGTGGTTCCTTTGATGTTATTGCAGGAACAGTCAAACGAGCTCCTATGATCTGGCAAAAATTAAATCTCGAATGGCTCTACCGACTGCTTCGTCAGCCAAGTCGTTTTGGAAGAATGCTTGTCCTTCCTCGATTTGCTTTAAAGGTTTTCGCATTAAAATTTAAAGGCCAGGGAGCACCAAAATGAGTCAGTCCACATTTGTCAAAAGTACTCTTGTCCTAACAGTTGCTATGTTGCTTTCTAAAGTCATCGGTAGTATTTTTCGAATTCCGCTACAAAATATAGCGGGCGATGAGGTACTTGGTATATTCAGTTTAGTGTATCCAGTCTATATGGTGGCACTCTATTTATCGGTTGCCGGAATCCCTATTGCCATTTCGAAGCTTATTGCGGAGGCCAATGCAAAAAAAGACACAGATCAAGTGAAGAAAATTTATGTCACAGCAAGCATCCTAGCGCTATGCTTTGGCGTCTTAAGTTTTGCAATCATTTATGGCTTTTCAACTGAAATCGCAAATGCTTTAGGAGGCCCATCAACAAAAATTGCGTTAATTGTTGTTGCTCTTACATTGCTCATTGCTCCTTATATGGCTGTCTATCGAGGATTTTTCCAAGGCTATGGGGATATGCGTCCGACTGCGATTTCTCAGGTAATTGAACAGTTAGTGCGTGTTGCTCTAATTTTAATTGTTGCCTATTTCCTAGTTGCAATGGATTATTCCAATGATATTGTCGCTGGGGGTATTATGGCAGGCTCTGTACTTGGGGCTGTTGCATCTCTCTTCTATTTACGCTTTAAATATTTCCGTTCATCTGTAAAAGTAACCAGCAAAGAGAAATATAAATTTAACGATTTCTCACTCTGGGGTAAGACAATTTTAAAAATATCGATTCCGATTGCCATCGGTTCTGTCACAATGGCACTCTTTAACTTTGTTGACTCCTTTACAGTAACGTATGGCTTAAGAAGTGCTGGTGCTGACTCAAGTGAAATTAATTTCCTTTACGGGATTTATGGTCGAGGATTAACGCTTGTTCAAATTACAACTGTTTTTGCATCCTCTATCATATTACCGCTTGTTCCACTAATTACGACAAAACTAGCAGAACGTAAATTAGATGAAACACGTGGGATTATTGAGCAAACACACCGTATTACCCATCTTATTTCCTGGCCAGCTGCTTTAGGGTTACTAGCATTAACCTTACCTTTAAACCTCGCTCTTTTCACAGACTTAGAGGGAAGCTTAATGTTAGCAATTATTAACCTTAGCTCTGTATTTACATCTCTGACACTACTTGGTACAGGTATTTTACAAGGGATGAATGCTGCCAAAACTGGAGCTATCATCATTCTTGGTGGTGTTGTACTAAAGATATTTTCAAATATCTTCTTTATCCAAGCGTTCGAATTAGATGGGGCAGCCTATGCAACATTATTTGTTTACTTTGTTTTATTCATTGTAAATTCTATTTTTATTTATCGTGCAATTCGCTTCACCGTACTTGGAAAAGATACGATCAAAATCATCCTATCTTCTATCCTAATGGGAGCTGCAGTCGGTTTGCCTACACTTTGGTTTGATATTGAAAAGTGGTCAAGAACGTGGGCAATGGGTTATCTAGCTGTTGCAATTGCAATTGGATGTGTTATTTATTTCCTATTATTATGGTTAATGAATGCCATTAATGAACAAGATTTAAAGAAAATCCCGATTATCGGGAAAAAGGTTTTCATAAATAAGAGAGGTAGAAAATTTATGTCGAAACAGAAATGGCTTTGGGGAATTGTCATCCTATTGCTCGTCGTGTCTTCACCTGGAATCATGATGAGGTGGAACGCTGAGCAATCGAATGATGCCTATGAAATAGTGATTCCTTATGATGAAATTCAAGTAGTAAACAAGGAAAGCGATTTAACAATGGATAAAATCCTTTCCTCTTTAAAAGATGCAGGGCTTACAACCGTTAGCCTTGAGCCTTTAACATTAAAGGAAATGGAACGTCAAAGCCTGATTTCCATTTACGATGAAAATGAATTAGCAGCACAACTACGTTTCACACCTTATAAAGGTGCTGTTGATGTCAATAAGAGTGGATACTATATTAGCGTTCCTGAAAACGCAAGCTATCAACAACTCATTAAAGACAGCATGAAGCCTGAAGAAGTACAAATAGGAGATGAGTCTTTCTATTTCCTTCCGAGTTCAAACCATCGTTATGATTTAAAAACACCAATTGGTTACGATAAACCTGCAATGGAGATGATCAACAAGCATGATCTGTCCCTCATCTTTAAAGTAGAGAATGCAGACAATAAAGCGGCCAACGAAAAAATCGTTAAGCAATTGCTTGAATTAAAAGATGCCTCTGCAGGCCGTTTACTTGGTTCAGGGAATGAGGCCATCGGATTTGGACAGAAGTCAGGTAATGAAATGATTGAACAGCTAAGTAAGGCTGGCTATTATTTCTACACAATTGAAAGCAATCCCCTTAAGGGCGAAGACAAGATTGCAAAAAGTACAGACTATAATATGATTCGCTTGCATAGCATCAATGTAAATAGAGAGACAAAGTTAACGCTTAATGCAAGCATTGATCGTACAACACGCGCAGTAAAAGAGCGAAATATTCGATCTATCTTCTATCATATTAAAACAAAAGGTAATGCTAAGAAAAATTTGGCGGAAACAGTTGATTATTTAACAGGTGTTCAAAAGCAGATGCCAAATCATTTCAAGTCTGGCACGCCAAAACTATTTGATACTGTTGCAGTCCCAACATGGGTAACGGCACTTGTCTTATTAGCAGGTATCGTATTTATTTACCTTATCTCAGAACTAGTGAAATGGATGCCTCTTCGTATAACAGCAGTTGTATTCATGAGTGCTTTAGCTGTCGCGTACTTCCTTCTGAAAAGTACTCTGTTCTTACAAGCATTCGCGTTAATTATTGCAGTTATGGCCCCAACGTATGCAGTCATTAAAACAGCTAAGGGCTCTAAAAATATTGCTTCGATCTTACTACAATATTTAAAAGCAGTAGGTATTAGCATCATTGGTATCGTTATTGTCATTGGATTATTAAATGGCAATGCATTTATGACAGGCTTTGAAGCATTTAAAGGCGTTAAGCTTGTTTATGTTGTTCCAATCGCAGGTGTATTAGTATTTGTGCTACTAGAACTTAACCGTCTAGTTGATAAAGATCTAAAGAAAACACTTTCAAATACCGTTACATTATTAAATAGAGATTTAAAATATTGGCATGTTTTACTGCTAATTGTCGTTGCAGGAGTAGGATTATTCTATATCAGTAGAACAGGTAACTCTGGTTCCGTTAGTAATGCAGAATTGGTATTTAGACAATGGCTTGAAAATATCCTATATGTTCGACCAAGAACGAAGGAATTTTTAATTGGTTTCCCATTCTTTGTTTTAGCGCTATATGTGATGGGCATTAATCGAAAATGGGGCAGTCTCCTTCTAATACCAGGTGTTATTGGCTTCTTGTCTATTGTTAATACCTTTACACATTTACACATCCCTGTTGCTGTGTCCGCATTACGTACACTTTATAGCGTTTCACTTGGTTTTGTCGTAGGACTAGTGTTTATCTTTATCTTCAAGATCGGTTACCGTTTTATTTCTAAAGCAATCGCGAGGTGGACATAATGCATGTTGTATTGTCTGGCTACTACGGATTCGATAATGTTGGCGATGATGCGATACTACTTTCCATTATCCAAGCTCTAAGAAAACTTCAAAGTGATATAGACATTACGGTATTATCGAATAATCCAGCGGCCACTGAAAAAACATATGGTGTGAAGGCCGTGAATCGTTGGAAAATGAACGAAATCAGACAAGTACTAAAAACAGCAGATGGGCTCATCAGTGGTGGCGGTAGCCTCATGCAAGACCAAACAGGAATGAAGACGATTCCTTACTATGCGGGCGTTATTCAAATAGCAAAATGGTTAAAAAAACCTGTATTTGTATACGCTCAAGGTATGGGTCCAATCAATCATCCTGTAAGTAAATTTATTGTCCGTAAAGCCTTTAATAAGGTAGAAATAACAGTACGAGATAAAGCCTCACAATCTCTTTTAACAGAGATTGGTGTCAAAAACGAGGCTTTGGTGGTACCCGATCCGGTGATTGGACTTAACGGTAGCACCTTCCATACTAATTGGTTAGCAGATGCGTCATTATCAACGAGCACTTATATCGCTATAAGTGTTCGTGACTGGCCATCAACAGTAAATTACAAGCAAAAAATAGCAGACAGCCTCGATCAATTAGTACGCCATGGTGAACAGATTGTCTTCTTGCCGATGCATGGTGAGCACGATGCAAAGTCTTCACAAGAAGTAGCAGCACTTATGCAAGAAAAGAGTATCATAGCCCCTGCTGATCTATCGATCGAAGAAAAAATTGCGGTGATTGGGCAGTCTAAACTGCTAATTGGTATGAGATTACATTCATTAATTTTCTCAGCCATCCACTCTACCCCATTTATAGCGATTTCTTACGATCCGAAAATCGATGCATTTGCTGAAATTGTAAACCAACCCATTACTGGACATGTTGAAGTGGATGATTGGGACGGGACATTATTGTTTGAACAAACTATAAAAGTACTTGAACAATTACCGACCATCCAAGAAAACCTGCATCAAAAAGTCCAAGGGCTCCAAGCTGCTGCAGAGACGACAGCAAAATTAGCATTAGAGGCTTTCACAAAGGGCAGTTAATCAATTATGCCTCGGCATAATTGCTGTCTCTTATACACATCTACTATCACACGATAACCATATATATGTGTT